>JAJXZM010000453.1 GCA_021780055.1 Acidobacteriota bacterium | reverse complement strand
CAATAGCAAGATTTCTAAAGTTTTCCACTCAAGAGTTGAGACTGTATTCAACTCCGGCGATAATTTCAAGAGGGAAGGTGGTTGAGGTCGAGAATACAAGATATCGGTATATTTGGAAGGCCTGAAGGGACACAGCCTGATCAAGGCGCTACCGACCGGTTAGAAGGCGGAAAGTAAGTGCTTGGTTTGCCTGCCTTTCTTGACAGGTTTGGCCCGCAGGCTATAATTGTAATTTTGGACGTGTGAGGCCGAAGTGTTTATCACGCTCCAGGAACTGGAGCTTCACCGAGTAAGCGTATCGGAAACTTATCTGCCCGGCGCTCTTGATTTCCAGGAGGCCGGTTTCAAGCAGAGGGCGCCGCTTGCCGTGAAGGCCGAAGCTGAACTGGCCGGGAATGAAATTCGGATTCGCGGGCATATTTCCGGAACCATGGAGGCTGCCTGCGGCCGCTGCCTGGAGCAGACCGAAGTACCCGTCAACATGGATTTCGATCTGCCTTACCGGCCAATGGAAGAGATCGCCCACGAAGAAGAAGTCGAAGTCGGCGAAGACGAACTGAAGGTAGGCTTTTTTTCGGGCGATGGGGTGAATCTGAGTGATGTGGTCAGGGAGCAGGTGCTCCTGGCCGTTCCCATGAAGGTCGTTTGCCGGCCTGATTGCCGGGGACTTTGCCCCGTGTGCGGGACAAATCGAAACCTCAGGCAGTGCGGTTGTTCGCTGCAGCACGAAGATTCACCTTTTGCTTTCTTGAAGAAAAAGTAGGTCAGGCGACAGGCTGTGTTGGAAGGCACGGATTGGTGTGTGGGCTGCCAACCGGCCAGGCCCGGCGCCCACGCGAAAATAAATCCTGCCTTGCAGGGCAAGCCAGACCGCAAGGCAACTTGATGCGAAGGAAACTGTAATAAAATGCCAAATCCGAAACGACGACATTCAAAAGCGCGGCGCAACCGTCGGCGCGCCCATGACCACCTGAAACGGCGGTCACTTTCTGAATGCCCCAATTGTCATGAATCGAAGATGCCGCACCAGGCCTGCCCCCGTTGCGGTCAGTACAACGGACGGGACGCAATCCTGGTGGAAGAATCGGCCTGACAGGCCTGAGATGAAGCCAGCCTTTACCCGGTCTGGCTTACAAAGATCATCCATCGGGGTGCATTTTTAGGCCATGCGCGCGATTGCTGTTGATGCAATGGGATCGGACACGGCTCCCCTGCCTGAAATCGAGGGTGCCATTCAGGCCGCGCAGGCGGGACACGCCGAAGTCCTTCTGGTCGGACCTCAGGACCTGCTCCATCGCGAACTGACGAAGCGAGGCGCAAAGGACCTCAAAATTGAAGTGGTCCATGCCTCCGAAGCCGTCACGATGGAGGACGAAGCCGCCAAAGCTTTCCGCCGCAAGAGGGACTCTTCGATCCGCGTGGCCGCGCGGCTGGTTCGCGACGGAAAAGCGGACGGTCTGATCAGCGCCGGAAACACGGGCGCGGTGATGACCACGGCGAAGATCCTGCTGGGAACGTTGGAGGGTGTGGACAGGCCTGCCCTGGCGCAGGTTTTTCCATCTTCGCAAAACGGCAAGGCTTCCGTCCTGCTTGACGTGGGCGCCAACGTGGATTGCAAGCCCCTTCACCTGGAACAGTTCGCGGTGATGGGAGAGATTTATTACCGGGTGATTTTTGGCGCCGATAAGCCCCGGGTCGGGTTGCTATCGAACGGATCGGAATCGCACAAAGGCAATGAAGTAACGCGCGAGGCCCTGGGGCGTCTAAACGAGTTGAATCTGAATTTCGTCGGCAACGTGGAAGGGCGCGACCTGTTTAACGGCCGCGTGGACGTGATTGTTACAGACGGTTTCATCGGCAACGTCGCACTGAAAATCAGTGAAGGGATCGTTGATACGTTTTCGATCCTGCTGAAGGAAGCCCTTTCAAGCACGCTGAGCTCGAAACTGGGCTATCTGCTTTCGCGCAGGGCGTTCGACCGGATGAAGAAGCGGCTGGATTACTCCGAGTACGGAGGAGCGCCGCTGCTGGGCGTCAAGGGAGTTTGCATCATCTGCCATGGCGGGTCCAACGCCAACGCCATCAAGAACGCTATTCGTGTGGCGGCGGAATTTTCCGAAGGCCGGGTGAATGAAAAGATTGAGCGTGAGCTGGCCCTCGCTTCGCTCAGCAAGAATTAACAGGGCATCTCAGGAGCAATAATGGTTGCTACAGGTATCTTGGGCACGGGTGCAGCCCTGCCCGAGAAGGTGATTACTAATTTCGACCTGGAAAAAATGGTCGATACCTCCGATAGGTGGATCACGGAGCGCACCGGCATCAAGGAACGGCGACAGGCCGCTCCCGACGAGACCACGTCTACGCTCTCAGTCAAAGCAGCGAAAAAAGCCCTGGAAATGGCCGGCATCAAGCCCAAGCAGCTTGACCTGATCATCTGCTCAACCATTTCTCCTGATATGCCGTTGCCCGCCACGGCCTCGATCATCCAGCGCGAACTTGGCGCAGGGACCTGCTGCGCGTTTGACCTGGCGGCGGCCTGCTCGGGATTTCTGTTCGGCTTGACGGTAGTGGACCAGTTTATCAAGACGGGGAAGTCAAAATACGCGCTGGTGATCGGCGCCGAACTTCTTTCACGGTATCTTGATTACCAGGACCGCTCCACCTGCGTGATCTTCGGTGACGGCGTTGCCGCAGGCGTTTTGGGCGCAGTGAACTCATCCTCCGGAATTCTGGCCTCTGAGGTCCACACGAACGGCGCCTTTGCGGACCATCTCTACATTCCTGCTGGAGGAACGGCGCGCCCTGCAACTTGTGAAACCGTCCAGGGGCGCGAGCATTTCATCAAGATGCGCGGGAACGAACTGTTCAAAGTGGCTGTGCGCAGCCTGGAAGAGGTTTCGCGCCGGGTGATGGAGCAGGCAAACGTCCAACCGGGCGAGATTGATCTGTTTATTCCTCACCAGGCCAACATGCGCATTACAGATGCTGTGCGAGAGCGGCTCGGCCTGCCTGCTGAAAAGGTCTATTCCAATATCAATCGCGTGGGCAACACGTCCTCAGCCTCCATCCCGATCTGCCTGGATGAATGCGTGCGCAGCGGCCGGATCAAGAAGGGCGATTTGATCTTGATGTCCGCCTTCGGCGCGGGCGTAACCTGGGGATCGGTTTTAATGCGCTGGTAGCGGCAGGCGACGCGTTAGCTTTGCGCCCGGCCGCAACCTGGCCGCAGAGGAGATTTCTTTTTGTCCGAAATAGCTTTTCTTTTTCCGGGACAGGGCTCGCAGGCGCCCGGAATGGGATTCGAACTGGCGGAAAAATTCAGCTCGGCCCGCGAGGTTTTTGAGGAAGCGGACGCCGCACTGGGATTTCCTCTGTCCAGGCTCTGCTTTGAGGGACCGGCCGAGGAATTGCAACTGACAGCCAACACGCAGCCCGCTATTCTGGCTGTCTCGGTTGCGGCGGCGCGGGTGCTGGAGGAAAAAGGCATCCGGCCCGATTACGTGGCCGGGCACAGCCTGGGAGAATATTCGGCTCTGGTGGCCGTCGGCTCAATTGCACTGGCCGACGCCGTTCAGCTGGTTCGAAAACGCGGCGAGTATATGCAGGAAGCCGTTCCCGTGGGCCAGGGAGCGATGGCGGCGTTGCTGGGACTGGAAGCAGGCGCCGTGGATGAAGTTTGCCGCGAGGCCGCCGAAGATGAAGTGGTTTCCGCGGCCAATTTGAATTCGCCGGCGCAGATTGTGATCGCCGGACACCGCGCGGCGGTGGAAAGGGCCGTGGAGCTTGCAAAAGCTCGTGGCGCGAAACGCGCGATCCTGCTGAACGTCAGCGCTCCGTTCCATTGCAGCCTGATGAAGCCCGCGCAGGACCGGCTGGCTGTGGATCTGGACGCGGTTGCGATTGGCGACCCGCGGGTCCCGCTCGTGAACAACGCCGATGCAGCCATCGTTCGCACAGCAGAGGCGGTTCGCGACGGATTGAAGCGGCAGGTAACTTCGCCGGTCCGATGGACGGACTCAATGCTCGCCCTGCGGCGCGAAGGCGCGGGCCTGTTTATCGAGGCAGGCCCAGGCAAAGTCCTCTCGGGGTTGATGCGGCAGATTGACCGGGAGGCCCAGGCGTGGCGCGCGGGCGACATGGCGTCGCTGGACGAAGTGGTTGGCGCAGTGCAGCCGCAGTAAGAAATTGAGGGCCGGGCGGACGAGAACTTCTAATCCCCCGGTTCATTTTTTGTTAAGGTCTGACCGATGAACCTGAACGGACGCGTTGCTGTGGTGACCGGAGCTTCACAGGGAATTGGACGCGCTTGCGCACTGGTGCTCGCCGAGGCCGGCGCCGACGTCGCGCTGGCCAGCCGCAACGTGGAAAAGCTGGATTCGGTGGCAAAAGAAGTCGAAGCCAAGGGCCGCAAGGCGCTGGTGCTGAACGTTGACGTTTCGAGTGCCGAATCCATCAGAGCCGGAATCGCCAAAGTTTTGGAAACGTGGAAGAAGATTGATATTCTGGTGAATAACGCCGGCGTCGTGCGCGACAACCTGATCTTGCGGATGAAGGATGAGGACTGGAGCGCAGTGTTGCGAACGAACCTGGACGGCGCCTACCATTGCATCAAGGAGGTGCTGCCGGGCATGGTGCGGCAGCGCTACGGGCGCATTGTCAACATCGCTTCGGTGGTGGCCCAGGCGGGAAATCCCGGCCAGGCGAATTACATCGCGTCAAAGGCGGGGCTGATTGGTTTGACCAAAGCCGTGGCTTCGGAAGTCGCGCGCAGAAACATCACCGTGAACGCCGTCGCGCCGGGCTTTATCGCGACGGCCATGACGGACAAACTGCCGGAAGAAGTGCACCAGAAGCTGCTGGGCATCATCCCTGCGGGCAGAATGGGCACCAACATGGACGTCGCCTGCGGAGTTCGCTTCCTCGTATCCGAGGAGGCGGGGTATATTACCGGCCATGTGCTGAACATCAACGGCGGAATGTACATGGGCTGATTGATTTTTGCCCGAAATCAGTGAGGCAAGGGTTTCGAAATAGTACGGGGGCGAACGGTTTTTGTATTTAGCGCTGCACCGTCGCCCTCCATAGCGAAAGGGGAGCTTGACGCTTCCGCAGCGCAAAGTTAGAATAGCCAACCCCATGTAAGGGTCAGGAGGATATATCAATGGCTTCGCCTGAAGAAAAGGTTAAGCAGATTATTGTTGAGCAGCTTGGAGTCGATGAAGCGGAAGTTACCCCCACGGCGCATTTTGTGGATGACCTGGGTGCCGATTCGCTGGATATCGTGGAGTTGGTGATGGCATTCGAGGAGGCGTTCGAGATTGAAATTCCTGACGAAGACGCCGAGAAGATCCAGACCGTTAAGGATGCCGTCGATTACATCCAGGCCCACGCTAAGCCGGCAAAGAACTGACGGCACAGGCCCGCAGGAGGACAGAACTTGGCCCGTAGAGTCGTCGTGACAGGGGTTGGCCTGGTCAGCGCCCTGGGAGTGGGAACCGAAGTGACGTGGCAGAATCTGCTCGCCGGAAAAAGCGGCGCGGCCCC
>JAJXZM010000283.1 GCA_021780055.1 Acidobacteriota bacterium | reverse complement strand
CCACATCTGCTGAGACGAGAACATCAAGCGGATCGTGGTCCTCCGCCAGCGTCCCGGGAATGAATCCATAATCACCGGGATAGTGCATCGGGGAATAAAGCGTGCGGTCCAGCCGAAATACTCCCAGCGTCTTGTCGTACTCGTACTTATTGGATGAGTTCTTCGGAATTTCTACAATCATCCGGACAATTTCCGGCGATTGCGGGCCGGGATCGATCGCGTGGATCAGGTTTGACATTCATTCAGCCTATCCAATTCACCGTTTTATTGCAACTCGGGCAATGGGGGGCACTTCGAGGTCCTGCTTCAGCAAAGAAACTGACGATAAAGCACTTGATCGGGTGCCCCCGACTTTACGCACAAGCCAGCACCGTCCGTGTAACATAGAATCCTGCCATGGGTGAAAACAAATCCAGCCCGAAAGGCGAAAGCCGCCGCGGCCGGCCAACGATGGTCAGCGTGGCAGTGATGGCCGCCTTGCAGCGCCCACTCACCTACGCCGTTCCGGATTCCATGGACGTACGCATTGGGCAGCGGGTGCTGGTGCCGCTTGGCACCCGGCGCGCAACCGGCATCGTGCTTTCCGCGGCGGCGCCTTTGCCTCCCGGCATCGAAGCTCGCCCATTGGCCAGGGTGCTTGATGCTGAGCCGGTGCTGTCTCCTGAACTGCTGACGCTGGGAATGTGGATTGCGGAATACTATTTGTCGCCGCTGGGTGAAGTGTTCCGCGCCATGTTGCCGCTGAAGCCGCACTCCCGAAAAGTACGCGTGGTTGTGCTGACAGAGTCTGGAAAGCAAAAGCTGCGTGAGATGGCTGGGAGCCTTCTGGAAGAGACCCGCCAAAGCACCGAGTTGAGCGTTCTGAAACATGTGGCGGACCACCCCGGGATGACACTGGAAGCGCTGCGCCGCAAGTTTGAGAACGCTTCACCGGGGCTCGTCCAAAAGGCAATTGAAAAGCGCCTGTTGGCGGTCTCCAGCGCTGAGCGCGACCGCGGAGAGAGAAAAGTGATGGCGGTCCGTCTGTCAGGTCCGCTGGGCGGCAAGCCTCCAAAGCTATCGCCAGTGGCCCGCCGCATCATTGAGGCGCTCGAGCACGATGGAGATGTTAACGATCATCGAGCGCTTTTGAAATCCACGCGTGCCTCCCTGGCCCACTTGAAGAGATTGCAAGTGCAGGGATTGATTGAATTTGCCGACCCTGCGGGCGCCGAGTTCGAATCCGGCGGCGTTTCCGAATTTCGCCACACACTGACAGCGGAGCAGAATCACGCGCTGGAAGATCTGACGGATCGGCTGCAACGGCGCGAGTTCAGCACCGTTCTGCTTCACGGAATCACGGCAAGCGGAAAGACGGAAATCTACATGCGCATGGTGGAGCGCTGCCTTGAATCCGGCCGGACCGCGCTGGTCCTTGTGCCGGAAATTGCCTTGACACCCGTGATTCATGAGCAGTTCCTGCAACGGTTCGGAAACGTGATGGTCGTGATGCACAGTAGCCTTGCCGAGGGCCAGCGCCACGAGGACTGGTGGCGAGTGCGCCGCGGCGAGGCCCGTGTTGTGCTGGGAACACGTTCCGCCGTGTTCGCGCCGCTTGAAAATCTGGGCGTCGTCATCGTGGACGAAGAGCACGAGTCGACCTACAAGCAGGACGAAACCCCTCGCTATCACGGGCGGGATACGGCCGTGGTGCGGGGTCGTTTGTCCAATGCGCTTGTGGTCCTGGGGTCCGCCACGCCTTCGCTGGAAAGCTACGCAAACGCCGAAAAGGGAAAGTACCACCTGCTGACGCTGAGTGAGCGCGTGGGTCGGCGACCCCTTGCCAGAGTGGAAATTGTCGACATGCGGGAAGAGTTCCGGCAGACGCAAACCCAGGTTCCCATCTCGCGGCGGCTGCGCGAAGAGGTGGAAGCGCAGCTCAAATCCGGACAACAGACCATGTTCCTCCTGAACCGGCGGGGCTATTCCTGGTTCCTGCTTTGCCGAAGCTGCGGGCAGACGGAGCGATGCGTGAACTGCTCAATTTCGCTGACCTATCACCAGCGCGAGAACCGGCTGATCTGCCACTATTGCGGTTACCAGACTGCGGTCCCGAAGCGCTGCCGGTCGTGCGACAGCGAACACATTTATTACGTAGGGGAAGGAACTGAAAAGCTGGAACAGAAACTCGCTGAAATGTTTCCCAAGGCGCGGGTGGCACGGCTGGATCGCGATGCGGCACGGCGGCCAGGCCAATATCTCAAGATTCTGTCAGATTTTCGACAGGGGAAGATTGACATCCTGGTTGGCACGCAATTGATCGCCAAAGGACACGATTTTCCCGGCGTAACGCTGGTGGGAGTTGTTTCGGCGGATACTTCTCTGTCGTTGCCCGACTTTCGTGCCGCCGAGCGGACGTTCCAGCTTCTGACGCAGGCAGCAGGACGAGCCGGGCGTGGCGAATTCCCGGGCAGGGTTCTGGTACAGACCTTCTTCCCGGAACATTACGCAATCCGCTTTGCCGCGGAGCAGGATTACAACAAGTTCTTCAGCAAGGAGTTACATTTTCGCAAAGTGATGCATTATCCGCCGGCTGCCGCACTGGCCGAGATTATGGTGAAGGACAAAAAGCTTGAGCATGCCACACGAATGGCTGCAGAAGTTGGAAAGTTTCTTGGAGGTCTGGGCGAGTTGATCCGCGGGGTTCGTATCCTGGGTCCGGGACCCGCTCCGCTGGCAAGAATTGAAGGAGTTTACCGCATCCAGTTCATTTTGAAGGCGGCTTCCCGTGCAAGGCTCAACGCGATTCTGCGCCGTTTGGCAGATGAATGCGAAGGTTTGGGTGTACCTTCTCACGCCCTGGTGATTGACATGGACCCGGTCAACCTGATGTAACTTGCTTAATGCCAAAACATTATTAGGAGTGCATGGTAGCCGCAACTGCAGTTGTGACTGACCCCGACGCCTGTTAACGGGGCGAACACCGTTGTCCCACTGCCAGCGATATTCAGATCACCTCAACCGCGAAGCATCTGCATGGACCCACACTTAGCCAGGGCCGATGTCCCGTAAAAGGATCCGCGCTTCAGGGAAGCGACTGAAGTTCCTTCCCGGGTTTGAAGCGGACGGCCTTGCCGGGCATGATGTTGACCTCAGCGCCCGTGCGCGGGTTTCGTCCAATGCCGGTCTTGCGAGGCTTCACGTTAAAAACGCCAAAACCGCGCAATTCAATCCGCTCTCCCTTGGATAAGGCCTTCTTCATCGATTCGAAGACGGTCTCAACGGCAATCTCAGCTTTGGTCTTTGTAATTCCGGTGCGGTTGACAACATCGTTGACAAGATCGAGCTTAATCACAAGGAACCTCCTGAAAACACAGGATTTCATCGTAGAAAGACGCTTCGGCATTGTCAAGTTGTTTTCTCCTGTATTATGATTCGTTGCTCTGTCTGCTTTCGGAGGGCTGGCTGGCCAGGGGGCAATCCCCGAGTCGCGTGCAGCAAAATTTTCAGTTGAGGGAGCGCCGATGTCTGTCAAGAATGACCGCTGGATCCGCCAGATGGTGAAGGAACACCAGATGATTGAGCCGTTCGCTGAAAACCAGAAACGCGACGGCGTGATTTCCTATGGGCTTTCCTCCTATGGGTACGACTTGCGCGTGGCCGATGAATACAAGATTTTCACCAACGTCAATAATTCCATCGTCGATCCCAAAAATTTTGACGAGCGCTCGTTCGTGGAATTCAAAGGGCCCCTCTGCATTGTTCCACCCAACTCCTTTGCGCTGGCCCGATCGGTGGAATATTTCAAGATCCCTCGAAGCGTCTTAACAATTTGTGTGGGAAAATCGACTTATGCCCGCTGCGGCATTATCGTGAATGTGACGCCGCTGGAACCGGAATGGGAAGGATTTGTGACGCTGGAAATCTCCAATACCACGCCGCTTCCCGCGCGTGTGTATTCAAACGAGGGACTGTGCCAGATCGTGTTCTTCCAGTCCGACGAAGTTTGCGAAACTTCCTACAAGGACAAACAAGGCAAATATCAGGCGCAGCAAGGCATCGTGTTGCCCCGAATCTGATGAAAAAGCGCTTCAGGCTGGCCGTGTTCCTGCTGCTCGCGCTTGTTTGTTTGGGGGGTGCCGCATGGTGCGCGAACTCGCCACAGGCAGCAAAGAGTTCGTCCCCGCAAGCTGAGTCTTCCCCTGCGCCAGCGGCAAGCCAGGCACCAGCCGTTCCCCAGGACTACGAGCTTTCGCCCCAGAAAAGGGCTGAGGCCAAGGCGTATTCGCACACGCAGTATGTACTCTATTTTTCGAGTGTCGTCCTTGTCCTGTTGGTTTATTTCCTTCTATGGCAAGCGAGAATTGCGGTGGTCTTTCGCAACTGGGCGCGCCGTATCTCCTCGCGACACTTTGTGCAGTGCCTCGTCTTTGCTCCCCTGTTCTTTCTCACCGTAAGACTTTTGCTGTTTCCATTTGACTATTACGCGGACTTCGTCGTCGATCACAAATTCGGACTGATGACTCAGGGCTTTGGGTCGTGGATGGCGGACTGGGGCAAGGCTCTCGCTTTGTCCATTGTCGCAGGCACGGTGATGGTTTGGATCTTTTACTGGGTTGTCAGGCGCGCTCCGCGGCGATGGTGGTTTTACTTCTGGGCTGTCACGATTCCCATTACGCTGTTCGTGATATTCATCGAGCCCTTTGTTGTAGAGCCTCTCTTTTACAAGTTTACGCCGCTTGACGCCACGCGGCCTGCGTTGGTGACGCGAATAGAAGATATGCTCCACCACGCCGGCCTCAAGATACACCGGCGACGCATTCTGGAAATGAATGCCAGCTCAAAAACCAACACGCTGAATGCCTATGTTTCCGGCCTGGGAGCAAGCAAGCGCGTGGTGGTTTGGGACACCACGCTAAAGAAGATGACAGACGACGAGACGTTGCTGGTGCTGGGGCATGAAACCGGTCACTACGTCCTGCACCACATCGTCAAAGAATTTGTTCTGATTGAACTGGTCGTGCTGGTCCTTATGGCGATGGGATTTGTCGTGGTGAGAAAGCTGATCAGACGATATGGCGGCAGGACCGGCGTAGAAGACGAAGGCGATCTGGCGTCGCTGCCCGCAATGCTGCTGGTGCTGACGTTGATGACGTTCTTCTCTTCTCCCCTGGTGAATGGCATCTCCCGCCACTACGAACACCAGGCGGACCTGTTCGCTCTGGAAGCTACCCACGGAGTGGTACCGGACCCCAATGAGGCAGAGGCGCGGGCTTTTCAAATCCTGGGAGAACAGGACCTTTCCGACCCCGACCCTAATCCGTTCATTGTGTTCTGGCTTTACAGCCACCCGCCGATCGACCAGCGCATTCAGTTTGCGCTAAGTTACAAGCCGTGGGCGGAAGGCAAACCGATGCAGTTTGTCCGTCCTGTGAACCCTTAAAGAGGATTACATAATATAGTGACACTCAGAACAACTCCGCCTGTTTCCAGAATGCGGCGACCAGCGTGGGCCGGCGACGCATCCGCCGCAAGGCTTGGCGGGCGGCAGCGCTCAGTTGCCATA
>JAJXZM010000046.1 GCA_021780055.1 Acidobacteriota bacterium | reverse complement strand
CGCACTTTTATAGATCCATGTGGCTGGCCGTCAGCATGATGGTAGTCATGTTTGCCGGCCTTGTCGGTTTGGCCCTCGACGATCAGCGCCGGCGGCGGGTGCACGGCATTCCGATACCCGCTGGCGAGAAGGCCCGGTTGGTGTTCTGGGCCCTCCTCGCCGGGGTGGTCATCCTTGTTGCGGTACTGCTGCCGAAGTGGATGCAGTAGGGCAACCCCTAGCGGGCCAGACCGAGCACACACAGGTTTACCGACATGAAACGAATCTCTATACGGGCGACTGCTGGGCAACGTCACGAATTTCATAGTACTGACCCCCGGACCTGTCCAAACTGTGGAAGCCCGCTGCCCGGCTGGCGTCTCCTGCCCAAGCGCAGGAGCGATTCGGGGCGGAAACGGTCTTTACAGGTTTTCTGCCCACACTGCCAGGTCGCGCTACGGAGACGCATCACGCGGGTGGGTTACTTATGGCTCCTGGCTATGCTGCTCGCCGGGGGCCTGACCACGTTCATCCTTTCGCCGCTATTCCCAGCAGATTCCCTGTGGGGCCAGTTAGCGCCTCTCATTCTCATCCTTCCAATGATGCCGTTCATGGCCGGTTATGAGCGGTGGGGTACGACGTGGAAACTGCGGGGAACCGGGGCCCATGTGTCCAGCACACCATGTGGAAGCGAGGCAAACGGCCTGCCGGAAACGGTGCGTCCGTGGCTGCGCGTCGCGAGCGGCATTCTGGCCTTCAGCGCCAGTCCACTGGTCTTTCTCCTTATCCGGCGGCCGGCTGTACCCTGGACGTCGTGGTTGCTCGCCGCGATCCTGTTTCCCGTGGGCGGCTTCTTCGGATTTGCCGCCGTGAAAGGCCGGGCACCACACTGGTTCGTGTCGGCGATCTATGGCAGGGTGGAGTAGTAGTCGCGATGGTCCGACGTTGCGGCAGCGGAGCATCCGAAATGATCGGAGCCCAGACTGATGGGGATGCGACGTTCACGTCCGGCTGCGGGCGGATATCCGGTCAGCGCAGAGCAGACACCCTCCGCTCGATGCGCCATTGTCCACAGAAGCCGAATTGTTCGCGTCGGCTGCTCGCATCCTGATACCTGCCGGAAGGCCTATGTGTGCTCTGTCAGCGCCAATTGCGTATTCCGGCCATTCCTGCCACCCATTCCGGTCTCAATGCTGCCACGGATTCCGGGCAATGCTGCCACCCCAATCGGAGCGCAGCGACGCGGTGGTTTATTTAGGCGTTATCCATCTCCAGCGGATGTTTACGTTTTCGCATGGAATCCCCCTTCAGCGCAAGCCGGTAGGCCTGGTGCACCAGCCGGTCAAGTAATCAGCAGTACCGAGTAATGCGCAGGAGATCCCGGATTTGGATGCGATGGCACTATTCTCGATGGCTCTCCTGCACATTACTTGGCATGGTTTATAGAGAATCAAGCCAGTTCAGAACACCCTCATCCTTCTGCCAACGTGGTTCACGTACGCCCTTTGTCGGCGGTGCAACTTGTGCCAGGGCGGTGCGTTTGGTGGCGAGATTGGCTTGGGCGTAGTGTGCCGTGGTATCAATGCTCGCGTGTCCAAGCCAGCTGCGAATGACGGTGATATCGACGCCGGCGGCCACCAAGGCAACTGCCGCGGCATGGCGATTATATCGCTGGGTAGATAACCGCCATACGACGGCAATGCATCTGTTGCAGGCAGGTGTGGACATCAGCATCATCGCGCTCTGGCTCGGCCATGAGAGCCCAGTAACCACGCACCACTACGTGGAGGCCGACCTGGCAATGAAGGAACGGGCCTTGGCCAGACTTCATGAACCAGAAGCGAAGATTCAGCGCTATCGGGCACCTGACTCGTTGCTCAACTTCCTGCGAACCCTGTGATTATGCGAATAACGGAATGCGCGCTATCACTTACCAGTCAGACCTTGGCGCGCGTTTCAATTGGCTACTTTCCATAATCAACGACTATGCATAATCGGCCAAAGCAGCCGTCGACTCTTGAAGGGTTACCGACTGCTGATTAACCCTAAGCAGCCGGAGTTGGGAGGTTGTTGCAAAGCTGCGGCAACCTATTGCCGTCAGCCAGTCCGAAAAACACCACCACGGCGGCATGACTTAAACCAAACAGCCTCCTCAAAACCGGGGCGGTTCAGCTCGCACCTGGAATTGACTTCTTCTTATCGTTGATCATCTGCCGGCGAAGAGATAATGCCGAGATTGAATAGCCTAAAACCCATGGCTTGCTCGCTGACCTCAAATATCCGCGCGAGCTCGGATATAAGGCTACTCTCGGTGGCGATTTTCTTTTTTACGATGCGCTTCGCAATTTGGTCCCTAATCATTGCATCTGGCATCAAGAGTTCCGCAGCGAACTTATTTGCCTCAATTTCCTGCAGATTTATGGCCTGACCTGAACGTTTATCTCGAAAATTCACACGCACGGCTTGGTCGATAAACAACTCTCCATCATGTAGCACGAGATGTCCGATTTCGTGTGCGATGGTAAAGCGCTGGCGTACGTTGCTGTGGCTGGAGTTGATTCCGATCACGGTTTGCTTGCCGTCTCGAAACAGAATACCAGAAATGTCGTCTTCTCCCTCAAAGGGCTCGAACGTGAGTTTTGCCTTGAGTTTCTCTGCGATCTTATCCACCTTCACGGGAGGATTCGTGATCTGGGCGCTTTTCAGGAGTCTCCGCGCTTCCTGATTGGGCTTCTTGTTCATGATTTCTCCTTGGTTGCCTTGGTGCCGGACGCAACGATGCGGCTGATCCACTCCCGTCTGTCTTCGGGCTGGGTTTCAAGCCGTGCAACTAGCGTTTCGGGCAATTGTCTAGTTTCTTGTAACGACGATTCGTCCGGCAGAAGTTCACATGGCTTCTTGCCCAGCACGGAGGCAAAGGAAGCCAGCATGTGGAGGGGAACCTGCTGGTTGCCGCGTTCGATGTTGGCAATGGAGGGTCGACTCAGACCGACCCGTTCACCCACTGCTTCTTGGGTCAGGCCAGCGGCTTTGCGTGCCTGGCGGAGTTTGGTACCGAAGAGCCGATAGAAATTCATCGGCACAATTTATAAACGAACCAGTCGGAAATGTCAACGTGGCAAACACGTTTGTGAAACAAACTGTCAACGTTGTACTGTTTCCACAATTGACATGTACCGTCATTACATGCGAGCATTTAGGTCGCCGCATCGGGCGGCTCACAGAGGTTCAACAAGAATGAACACAAATATCCCGCCGGCTTGGCCACAGCCGGGCAGCGTAGTCTCCGTACCGGTCTTTCTGTTCTACCGCCACAAAGGCATCGTTTCCGATCGCTGGTACAACGGCCGACCGATGATCATTTCAACATCGGCGCGGTCAGGAGGTGTGCGCGAAGAGCCGTGGGAAGTGTTTGCACAAGGCAGCGTCGTGAGCGGCGAAGACTATCCCGGCAGCTTGCCGGCCTGGGAGGTGCTGCACCGCGCTCGATCGTCGATTGGATCGACATACGCCCTTTTCACGAGAAACTGCGAACAGTTCGTATTGTACGCACACGGACTAGAACCACGGAGTCCGCAGGTCTCGATTACGATCGGAGCTGCCCTGCTCATTGGGCTGCTGGCAGCTGCCGGCTAACGGGCCCGAAAGGCCGACAAATGGTGGGAATTCTTTAGACGCATGGATGGGGAAGCAGCGCGTACGTTACGGGAGATTGGACGTCAGCTCGACAGGAACGTCTTTCCTCTAGCAGGTTGCTGAAAAACTCGCACAAATGAACAACCGATCGTCCCCGAATGTTTCTTTGCAAGTCGAAGCAGTGATGTTCGACCGCGGGTTCGGTGTGGCAATGTTGCGTTTGGGTGTTTTGTTCATCGTTTTTCCTCTCGCAGTCGCGCGCCGGACGGAACTATCCCGTAGCCGGACACAACCGGCTGATACGCAGCAGGTTGTAAGCGGCGCCGGTGAGATGGGCCAACAGTTGGGTGCGCGCGATGCCCCGAACGCGGGTCTTGCGCAGACCGCCCACGGTCTTCATCCAGCCGAAGATTTCCTCGATGCGCTTGCGCTTCTTCTGGCTCAACGCATAGCCGTCGTGCCGGGTGGTGCGGGCATCGAGGCCCGGGGTCTTGCGGCTTTCGATCCGGGCAACGTGCGGGATGATGCCGCGCCGGCGCAGGCGCGCGACGAAGTCCTTCGTGTGGTAGCCCTTGTCCGCCCCGAGGGTCTTGGGCTTGATGCGTTTGCGCCCCTGGCGCGCGAGCATCTTGAGGGCGGCTTCGCGTTCGGCGTAGCCGTCGGCGGTTCGGATGTGGATATCGAGACACAGGCCGTGGCGGTTCTCCATCAGGGCATGGCCCGAGAAGGCGAGCCTGGACTCCTTGCCGGCGCCCTTCTTCGCCAGCCGGGCCTGCGGATCCGTGGTGCTTTCGTGGGTGGCATTGGAGCGTGCTTCGCCGTGGAAATCCACGCTCGGGTTGCCCGGGTCATCGGGCGGTGGCGTTTTCTGCTTGGACTTGGCCTTAAAGCTTTTCAGCGAGGCCCAGGCCTCGATCAGCGTGCCGTCCACGGTGAAGTGGTCATCGGAGAGCAAACCCTTCTCCCGGGCGAGCTTGACCACGGCATCGAAAAAGGACAACGCCACATCGTACCCCATCAAGCGTTCGCGGTTCTTGCTGAAGGTGCTGGGGTCGAAGGGGTCCTCCTCCAGGCTCATGTCGAGGAACCAGCGAAACAGGATGTTGTAATCGAGCTGCTCGCAGAACAGGCGGTCGGAGCGGATCGAATAAAGCGCGATCAGCAGGCTCGCCTTCAGCAACCGCTCCGGCGGGATCGAGGGGCGGCCGGTGTCGCTGTACATCACCTCGAAGGTGGCGGCGAGCGGCTTCAGCGCTTCGTCCGCATGGCGCTTGATGGCGCGCAGCGGATGGTCTCGAGGTACGCGCTGTTCGGGCGAGAAATAGCTGAACATGTGGCCTTGTGGGTTCAGTTCACCGCGCATGCGTCTGCTCCATTGATTGGGCCACAGCATTTTACCGGATGGGCGGCATCAGGCAGAGGGTTTTTCAGCAACCTGCTAGAGCTGAGGCAAGCGTTTCCTCTGGCCGACCTGCTGCCTGCGGCGCAGCTGCCACGTAGCACGTTTTACTATCAGGCGAGGGTATTGGCCATGAGTGATAGGCATGATGAGCTCAAAGCGAAGATTCGGGCTGTCTATGGGCAACATCGCGGCTGGTATGGCTATCGTCGCATTACGGCGGCTATCCGCCGCGATGGCCGGTTGGTCAATCACAAGACCGTACAGCGGCTCATGAGCGAAATGGGAATGAAGTCGCGTGTGCGCCCAAAGAAGTTTCGGTCCTATAGGGGCGAGCTCGGTGAGGCTGCTCCTAACGCCCTCAATCGCGAGTTCACGGCATCGCAAGCGAACCATAAGTGGGTGACGGACGTGACGGAGTTCGGGGTCGCCGGGAAGAAGCTGTACCTGTCCCCCGTCATGGATCTCTACAATGGAGAAATCATCGCTTACGAGACCAGCCGTCGGCCCGATTTCTCGCTGGTGATGAATAGGT
>JAJXZM010000504.1 GCA_021780055.1 Acidobacteriota bacterium | reverse complement strand
TCTACACGGCTCCGGCGGCAACAACGGTGTCTTTGGTGGCCGCGCCCCAACTTGTTACGGTGAACCCCGGAGCCAACGTGCAGGGCACCAACATTAGCCTCCCGGCCCTGAACTCCGTCAGCACCATAACAGTAACAGCCACCAGCCAGGCGGACACTTCGCACTCGGCCTCAGCAACCGTTACGCTTACCGGGATTTCGATTGTGGCTGTTGGCCAGTGCGTACAAAATAGGACTCCTCCGTGTACAGCTGGGAGTACAGGAACCGAAGTTTCCCAAGGACAGGCCATAACTCTGTTTGTGGCGGGTTTTGGGATTGTTCCTGGTACGAACTTCAGCATCAGTACCAATGCCGCCGCGCCCGACGTAGTGGTCACGCAGCCTGCCAACAGCAGCTATCGGTTGGCGCAGGATGGAGTAACCCCTGTCGTGGATTTCCCGATTACGGTCAGCCCCACGGCTACGCTGGGCCCGCGAAACCTGGTGGTAACGAATACCGGCAATGAGCTTACCTCCTTTGTGGGTGCAGTGGACATTACACAGTGAGTGAAAGCCTATGAAGATTCGCCCGATTTTCCTTGCCGCCGTATTGGGACTCTGGTTGTCGCCGCGGGCCGACGCAACCACGCTTGTGCGGATGAGCCTGAGCCAGCTTGCGCAGGCATCCAGCACCATTGTGCAGGGGCAGGTGGTGGCGCAGTCCTCACGGGTGAACCCCAGCCGCACCCGCATCATGACCTACTCGACCGTGCAGATTGAGAAGACGCTGAAAGGGCAACCGCCTTCCACACTCATCATCGAGCAGCCGGGCGGGACTGTTGGCAACTTTCATGTTCACGTCCCCGGAACGGCTTATTTGCGGCCTCAGGAGCAATACATTCTCTTCCTGGAGCCGGTGGCCGGCAGCAGTGCGACTTTCCACATGGTGGGCATGATGCAGGGCGCTTTCCGCGTGTACAGGGGAAGAAATGCCGCACAGCTTCGCGTTGTTCTACCCCTCGGTGAGCTCAGCACGGGAACGCAGTCCGCCACGCTCGCTCAGTCGCCTTCGCTTGGGGAATTCCAGCTAAGTATCTCGGACGTGGTTGCGGCGCCGATCGTTATTCCGGCTGGAGCGATGGTTCCGGTTGTGATTATTTCGACGGAGTTCCAGGGCGCGGGGCAGGCGGTAGTGGTGGCGCGGACAACGTCCGACCTGTTTCCCAGCAAAGCCGTGGTGATTCCAGCGGGCAGCCAGGTGGTGGGCAACGCGCAGCGCGAGGGAGCGAACTGGAAGATTTACTGGAATTCTGTTTCCATACGCGGCACCCAGGCGCATCTTTCCGCCACCAGCCAGATTTCAGCGGTTGAGGGCCTGAAAGGCCAGGCCATGACCTTTCAAACGAGGTGAGGGCAATGAGGACGAAACGACGTGCAGGTCGAAAAACACAGCTTGCGGCAGGCGTTGCAGCTTTGGCCGTTATGTTTTCAGCCGTCCTGACGTTTGGCTACAACCCGTTCCAGGACAACCTGGGCACATTGACCTCGCCGATCCCGGTGGTGGCCCAATGGAATTCCATGCCGCTGGCCTGGCTGCTGAATCCTGACACTCCCAACAACAACGTGACGGGCTGCAGCGGTTCGCTGGCGACCTGTATCCAAAACTCTCTGACGGCGGGGTTCACCACCTGGAGCAGCGCCACGGTGGCAGGGCAGAGCCTTACCACCGCGTCTGAGCAGTATGCAGGGACATCCACGCTGACGGCCCCTGTTTATAACGATTGCCAGAATGTGATTGGGTTCTCTGATACCAACAGTAGCGATTTTTCAACCGGCACCATCGCTTTTACGCAGGTCGCTACGGTCACGCGGCCTTCAGGGTCTACCGGTTCTTTCACGTACCAGTGCAGCGACGGGAGCTCAAAGATATGCAACTTTGACGATTGCATTGGAGATGCGGATATGGAATTCAATCCCAGCATCACCTTCTCAATATCGCTCACGCCTCCCTCCGGCACTTTCAGCCTGCAGTCGGTGGCCACGCACGAAGAGGGGCACATGCTGGGGCTCGACCACAGCGGGATCGCGCACGCCGTCATGTTTCCTTATGGAGATTCGACCGCCGCCGGCCAGCAAACGGTATTGTCAACGGATGACGCCGTTGGCATCTCTTTCATGTATCCTTCTGCAAATTTCAGCACTGCGACAGGAACCATTTCCGGCCAGGTGTCCGTGAGCGGTTCGGGTGTCTTTGGCGCGCATGTGGTGGCGATGGATGCCAACACCGGCAACGCAGTTGTCGACGGCCTGACGTACCCGGACGGAAGCTATTCGCTGGTTGGAGTTCCTCCGGGGTATTACTACGTTCTGGCTCTGCCACTGGCCCCCGATTCGAACACCGGCGTGCTGAGCATCGATAATTTTTCAGGATGGGATTGCGGTTTCGCGGATTCGACGTGCACAAACGTCCTTCAAAATCCCACTAACTATACCGGACGTTACCACTGACAGGAATGTGCTGCGCCACAGGGAGGACTGAGCTGCAAGCAGGTGTGCCTCTATAACCCGCCGGTCACTTCAATTACCTGTCCGGAAACATAATTCGATAGGGGCGATGCCAGAAAGAAAATCACTCCTGCCGCTTCCTGCGGCGTTCCGGGGCGGCCCATCGGGATTGCATGGATGGCGGCCTCGCGCATTCTGGCGGGGATCCCGAGCGTCACTTCCGCTTGCTGCAGGTTGACCTTCTCGCCCTCTTCTTTTGGTGCGGTCAGGCGCGTTTCAATCAATCCAAATGCCGCCGCGTTCACCTGGATGTTTACGGGTCCCCACTCGCGCGCCAGGGTCTTGGTGAGGCCTATGATGCCGGCCTTTGCCGCAGCGTAATTGGCCTGGCCGAAATTACCCCGCGTGCCGGAGGTGGAACTGATGTTGACCACTTTTCTGGCGCGGGCAGCGCCCCTCTCTTCGATCTCCTGCTTGGCCGCCTCGCGCATGGCTGCACCGAGGACACGAAGAATCCTGAACGTCGCCGTCAGGTGGACATCCAAAACAGATTGCCACTGTTCATCGGTCATTTTGTGGAGGGTACCGTCCCACGTGAAGCCTGCGTTATTCACCAGGATGTCGGGAATGCCATAGATGCCGAACGACGTCTCGAGAAGGTCTTCCGCAAACCCGGGCGCGGTGACGCTGCCCGCAAAGCTGTGTGCGGCGCCGCCACCCTTGCAAATCTGGTCCACCGCTTCGGCAAGCAGATCTTTGTCCATATCGTTCATCAGGACGCGAGCGCCTTCGTGCGCAAACAATTCCGCAGTCGCTCGGCCGATTCCGCGTGCTGCACCGGTCACCACTGCAATTCGGCCTTCCAGCCACCTGGACATTTTTGTCCCTCCGTGAGCGGCTTTTTGGAGCGTCTGATTCGTTGATCGTGGAAATGAAATCTAAACAGTGCGGTCGACCACGCGAGTTGCACGCCGGTGCTGCGCCAAAACGGCCAGCATGGAACTGCGCTCCATCGTTTCATCGCAATGGACGGTGCAAATCGACATGTCGGCAAGCGCGTGAACACAATCGTGAATCCGGCGCTGGTAGCGGAGCATGGTTGCGGGGTCCGCCCCGTTTCGGTAGGCCCAGGACCAGTCTGAAACCCATCGCACCATGGTGCCATTGCGCCGGATGACCGGACGCTTGCAGGGGTCATCCATCTTGGAAAAGCGCGAAAGGCAATCGGGTGCGGTCAGGAAAACAAGCCGGCCGGTGCGGATGAGGGTTTCGGGGCGCAGCCCGTGCTCTCCCAGTATGCGGGCCAGCTCGTTGAGCCACGCGGGTCCTGCCAGGACTACAATTTGCTGACCAACTTCAATGCCGCCCACGACAAACTGGATAATCTCTCTTGGCCCGGATTTCTTCCTTACTAATAAGCGGCACGAATTGGCTGAAGTTTCAGGTCGTAATTCAGCGCCCATTCGAACTATCCTTTTCCACTTATGATCGGCGAAAATGGGGTCCTATGTCAATCTAGTTTTCGGAAAAATCCCTCAAGAATCCGAAAATTTTCTCAGAATAGCACGAGCGAGGCAAACTGTTTTTGTGGTTGGCAACTCGATTGTGAAGGTCGAATGGAAGGTTTGATCCTTCACGGACACAACATCTCTTCAGCCGATGAGACCATCGGCAGGTTGTAAGGTACGGGGCGTCCAATCTTCAGAAAGCAGCGTCTTTATCCGTGCAGGAAACGCCCCGGGTTCACAGGAGTTCCATGGATTCGAACTTCATAATGGAGGTGTGGGCCGGTGGTTCGACCGCTCATTCCAATAGCGCCGATAATCTCGCCTTGCTTGACCTGTTCTCCTACCACGACAAAGATCCGGCTGAGGTGGGCGTAGCGGGTTGTGATTCCGTCACCGTGGTCGATCAGAATGCTTCGGCCGTAGCCAGCGTCAGGTTCGGCTTCAATCACCATGCCATCGCCTGTGGCAACGACATCGGTTCCGATCGAGTCGGCAATGTCAACACCTGGATGAAAGGCCTGCTCTCCGCTGAACGGATCCATGCGCTGTCCGAATCCCGCTGTAACCCTTCCATGCACGGGCCAGATGGACGGTATGGCCTTGGGATCGTCAATCATGCCTGGAAACGCTGTCGCTCCCAGTCGGCCGCTCACGCCGTCAAAACTCACTGTCCTCATCGCAGAAAGTGTGTCGTCGTAGTCGGCGGCGCTGCCGGAGCCGGACTGCCTGGCCAGGTTCAGAAGGTCTGGAGCAATGGCCTGTCGGCGCCCGTTCCCAAATCCATACGTGACTGCCACCTCAGCTGCAAGCGTCTGGAGGGAACTCAGTTTTGCGTTAGTACGGGTAACCTTATTCTCAAGGGTATGAAACTGTTCTTTTAGTGCCTCGCGTTCGCTTCGAACGGTGTTGTAGTTCGATACCTTGACGAGCATCCGGGCATAACTGGTTGCCAGTCCGGCAAGCATCACAACTCCGACTAGGCTCAGACCAAGAATTACGGGAACCACATAGAACGGGAGTTGGATCTTCCGGACTCTACCGTGGGCGCCGGGTGTTATGAGCAGTGTGTAGAACTTTTCATGCATACGCTTCAGCCACCGTTTGCCTTTCGTAGACTATTGTGCGAGCTTCCAATTCCTTGCTGGAAGGAAGTCCCCCGAGTTCCTTCGTAAAACGAAACACACATCCTATTTGAGCCTTCCAAGGATGTCAAGCAGATAAGTCCGGGAACCTAAGCACTTTCAAGCCATTTGTCAAGCATATTCTGCCTTAAATAGTCTGGACAGACTGATAATCGCAGTCCTTCGGTTGCTCCGCTCCTCTTGTAGGCTTCTATTGAGTGGCGAAAAATAGCTGTGAGATTTGATTCGGGCAAGGCCTCTCCTGGCGCGTCGGTCGAATTCAGCAACCAGCAAGGTCTGGGAGCCAGCGTCCCAACAAGGTCCGGCAGATCAAAGTGCCGGAGAATCCCATAAAGAAACCACGGCAGCTGCAATGAATAAGCTTCGGATTCCACCAGCGACCGGTAAGTAGCTATCGAAGAATCAAGCATTAACGAGC
>JAJXZM010000268.1 GCA_021780055.1 Acidobacteriota bacterium | reverse complement strand
TGTTTTACCGCCTTACCGTCATGCCATTTGCAGTTGTCGCATTCTTTTTATCCTTCGGGCACGCGCTCCAGGCGCAGAGCAAGCCTGTTGTGGGCTCGCAAAATGTGTCCATCGCTGATCCGCCGCTGCCGGTTCCAACTACTAAACCCTGCACGGTGCAGTTGTTTCCCAAAGAGGACTTCGGCCCGGCCGGAGAAAACACGCGCATGGATGCCGAGCCGCACCCATTCAATTACCAGCCGCCTGCCGCCTGCAAAGGGCCATGGGCCAAGGTAGTGCTTCAGGCGGATTTCTCCGTTGATCCCGGCCACCAGTACGACCGAACTGCGTCCATCTGGCTCAACGGCGTGAACATCTATTTCGGCACCACGGAAGAACCCTCGCCCGACTTCGGGCCAAGCTGGAAGATCGAGCGCGACCTGACGGACTACACGAGCCTGCTGCGTTCGCCCGGCAAAGGCGACGCGCTCATCAACAACTGGACTGACCCCTTGCGCGCCAGCGTCATCCACGCCAGCGCCCGAATCCTCTTCTATCCTGCTGACGCCGCCTATCCCGCGCCCCGCACTCCCGACGAGATCTATGCGCTGAACCCGGCGAACGAGGCGGTCAATCTGCAAACCGGCAACGAGGAGATGGCACGCAAGATTGCGTTCCCGCGCAACACCGAGCGGATTTATCTGGATGAGTTCTCGCAGAGTCAGTTCCATGACGAGTTCTGGTACACCTGCCTGCCGGATAAGTACATCAAGGAAACCATGGCATTCGCCATGCGGCGCGGCTACAAGGGAGCGCCCAAGCGCCCGCGCGCCTGCAGCGGCGGCAGCTATCGCGAAACGGAAGTGCTGGTTGACGGCCAGCCGGCGGGACTCGCCCCCATTTTCCCGTGGGTTTATACAGGCGGCATCGATCCCTTCATGTGGCGGCCCACGCCTGGTGTCCAGACGCTGGACTTCGTTCCTTACCGGATTGACCTTACGCCGTTTGCAGGCCTGGTGAGCGACGGCGCGGAACATACCGTCGCGGTGCGCGTGCTGGGAGCAAACCACTACTTCTCCGTGGGCGCGGCACTGCTGGTCTACCGCGACGCAAAGGCGGAACACACGGGAGGTGCCGTCACGCGCAACACGTTGAAGGGAGCATCGCTTGAACCCACCGTCAGCGGCACGCTGGGCCCGGACCCCGCCAAGGTAAATGGCAATGTGCTAACCAAGGCAAGGCAGGGTTACGTAATTGAAGGCTACGTTAATACGCCGTCGGGCCGCGTGAGCACGCGCGTTGAGCAGAACCTCAGGTTCAACAACACGCAGACGTTTTCAACCATCGAAGCCGGAGCCACGCGCCACGACACTGAACAGTCCGGCCGGGTGACCAGCAGCAGCAAGAGCACGGGGGGCGATTCCGGCGGGCGCACGTTCGAGCGCTGGTTTGATTACTCGCTCGCCGCCAATGTGCTGAACCGCTCCAACTCCGACCACAGTCGCACCCACACCGTCAATCTGCACCAGGTTTATGACAAGCGCATCGAGGAGAGCAAGGCCGGGATGGCACCCTACACGGCCAGTGTCCGGAATGAGCGCACGGCGGCTGACACCGTGAACTTCAACTTCAACTCGGGGCATGTGAGTCTTTCCGGCAACCGCGACCAGACCAGCACGCAAACTTTCGACTTCACCAATTCGCTGGGCGATTGCTACAAGGCGGATCTGGAGGCGAAGGGCGGCAAAGTCACAAGCTTTACCGAAGGCAAAGGCTGCAGCGCGAAGCCGATGCACTGGTTCGTGCAACCTACCGGAGCGCCAGACAGCTTCGGGTGGCTCGGAAAATCGAAAAGTTAGAGGAACCGGGCCAGGTGGCATCAGGGGGCTGAAGGCGCTCGCTAAAGGGCGCCTTCCAGCTTGCGCAAAGGATGAGGAAGGCCGGCAAGCCAGGTCAGCGCGCCCGGAAGTCCCGTGACGAGATATTTCTCGGCCAGGCTCATCGTTTCCCGGTCGGCCGCTTCGGCGGTGATCGTCAGCATCCTTCCCAGCATCGTTACCTGGACATTGCCGATCCCATGGGCATCATCGGCGGCCTGTTGGGCAGAACACTTCAGGTCAAGGACCACGGCATCATAATAGTCGCGCGCAGCGATGGCCGCCATGGCTCGCGCGCATCCATCCCCCGCGTCCCTGCCGGCCAACCCTCTCATCAGGTAGTAAAGGTTACGAAGCGAAACGTCATCCGTCAGCACCTGTACGTGCCGGGATGGCGGAAGCGGCGTGGAAAGTTCGTCGCGAATTGCGGTCGTGTTCATGCGTTAAGATTGGCCTGCGCCCCTGCAACCGGAACGGTGGCCAGCTTCTCCCCCACTGAATTGGCAAAAAACTGGAGTGCGGTAGTCAGACCCTGCACGGCCTGGTTCTCCTGCAGATTCAAGGCGTGCCGGACGGCCAGGCTAAAAAGCTGGAAGCGGAAATAAAGGACCACCAGCCGCTCACTGCGCGACAGACGCCGGTGAGAAGGGTCGCTGTTCTTCAGCAGGTACTGCAGGGTGAAGAAATCGCTCCGCAGAGCAAGCTGCACCTGGGCGTAGTCACGCGAAGCGCCTTCAGCCAGCGCTTCCCGAAGCTGCGGGAACTCCAGTTGTATCGCGTGGCTGACCTCCAGGAAATAGGGCCGGCTGAATTCCCGCTTCAGCGCCTTTTCGCAGATGGTCTGGAGGTAAAACAGGAACAAAGCGCCAGACATCATCAGTACCCCAATCGACGTTACCAACCCTCACCTTCCCTTCTAATAACCAGGCGTGCAGCTGCCTGCACACACTATTGTCGGCAGAAGGCAGAAATCTGACAATCTTACTTTGGTACTACATGCCGTTACCATGAAGTTCCAGACCCTGAGGACAGCATCCGGTCAGCAAATCCGCTGAAGAGTTTGCAACCGGAAGGGCGGCTGGATTTCAATGGAGCGCCGGCGGGTGTATGATTTGGTCAGCAGGTTCCTGCCGCCCATTTCTGCCCTGCAGGGTCCGCCCACCAGCGCGGAACCAGGCGCGGCGCACATTAATAAGAGGAGCTCACCATGAAAGGAAAACCTGAGGTCTTGAAGGTTCTGCAGGAGGCCCTGACCGACGAACTGGGAGCGGTGCATGGGTATATTCTTCACGCCGAGATGTGCGACAACTGGGGTTACAAGAAGCTGGCGGCCATGACCACCCGCCGGGCCATTGAAGAGATGAAGCACGCCGAGCATTTGATGGAACGCATCCTGTTCCTCGATGGTATGCCGGACGTTGAAACCATGCCGAAAATCGTGGCGGGCGCAAACGTCGAGGAACAATTCCACGCTGATCTGGAAAGCGAAAAAGCGGCCATTGTGAGCTACAACGAAGGAATCGCAACCTGCAGGAAAGCCGGCGACGACGGATCAGCGGAACTGCTGAAAACAAACCTCCATGACGAGGAACGGCACGCCGACTACCTGGAAACCCAGTTGAGCCTGATCCAGCAGATCGGGCTGGCGAATTATCTCTCCCAAACCATGGGGGAATAACTTTCAGCACAGCCTGAGCGATCATCGGTACGGCAGCCGAAGGGCAGCCGCCGCTCAAAAAGCTTGACGAATGGTTTATACGTTCGTATGATACGAACGTATGAATGATAAGAGCACTTATATCCATTCGCACCCGGCATCGCCAGGTCCGCAAGGTCCCCCTTCAGCACCCGGCTCTTCAAGCACCCGGGAAACGATTCTCGACATGGCAGAGCGCCTTTTCGCCGAAAACGGCGTCGATGGCACCTCCATCCGGGACATCACCGGCGCTGCGGGAGTAAACCTCGGATCCATCAATTACCACTTCGGCAGCAAGCAGGACCTGGTGGCTGAGGTCTTCAGGCGTCGGCTGGAACCGATCACCCAACGGCAAATGGCGTTTCTTGACGAGGTCGAGCGCGAGACGGGCGACAAACCGCCCCGGCTTGAGGCCCTGATCGAGGCGATGGTTCGACCCTCTGTCGAAAAAAGCCTCGCATCCGGAAAAAGAAACACCGCGTTCATGCGTCTGGTCGGGCGCTTCTATGGCGATCCGGACCCTGAGGTCGAGCGCCAAATCCGCGCCCAAGTCGAAAAGGTCTGGAAACGCTTTGCGGGCTTGCTTTCGCGTGCCGTACCCGGCCAAACAGGAGAGGGGATGTACTGGCGGATCATGTTCATGGCAGGGACCTTCCATCACACGATGCTGGCCATGGGACGGGAGGGTTCCATGCCTCCAGAGGTGCGCAAGAAGCTGGACGCAGAGTCAGTAATCCGCCGGCTGGTGGCGTTTACGGCCGCCGGCATGAGGGCGGAATTATGATTCGCGTTGAAAATCTGAGCAGTAACTTTGGAAAGCACGAAGCCGTCTGGGACCTTTGAACACTGTTACGGACCTGGTGGTGCGGGCGGACGTTTCCGCCGCGCTGGTTTGCATCGGCGCGTGGCGATTTTCAAAAATCGAGGTGTAGCGTGGAACCTGACAACGAACTGGTTGAACTCTGCCGCAGGAAAGAGGACGGAGCCTGGACGAAACTGGTCCGGCGCTATACGCGCGATGTTTTCGGGATATGCGTCCGGGCCACCGGCTGCGCCGAAGAAGCCGAGGACCTGACACAGGAAATCTTCCTGAAGGTATTCCGTGCCATCGAAGGCTTTGACAGCCGCCGGGCGAGCTTTTCCACCTGGCTGCGCCGCGTGGCCCGGAACCACGTGGTGGACTACTACCGCTGCTCGCAGAAGGACCGCGTGACGGTTTCAATTGAGGAAGAGCTTCCTCAGCTCGAACAGGGCCCGGGACACGACGGCGCTCCGCACGACCACGTGGAACGCAGCGAAAGGCAGGCGGTGCTCCGAAAGGCGCTGGACCAAATTCCTCCCGATTTGCGCCGGGCGGTGGTGTTGCGCGATCTTCAGGGCCTGGAGTACACGGAAGTTTCAAGGGTCCTGGGGATCCCCTCGGGCACGGCCAAGTCACGAGTCCATCGCGGCCACCTGGAATTGGGCCGCGTCCTGGGAGCGCAGCAGAGCCAACTGGCGCAACAGGCCTCCGCACTTTCGTACTGAAGCTGCAGCGCGCCCCAGGCAAAGCACGGACACAACTTCGAATCGAAGTGCCGCCTCCAGCGGGATAAAAGCGGTTCCTTGGCTGAAGTAAAATGCTGGTGCAGGCGGAGGCAAGTCGCCGTGTGCCGGCGGTTAGGGAACAACCGATATGGATGAAAAACGGCGAACCTGACGACCCACGTTATGGGGAGGTCTGTCGCTGGCGGGGTTTGTAACGATGGCTGACGAGCCAGAGGAGAGTTTCCGGGAGACCGTTTAGGATATATCGTTCGAAGAGCTCCATGGTTTGCGGGCCGTTGACCTCGGCGATAATGACCAGCAGTTTCCCTGCCCGGCCAACCCGAATTTCCCCGATGCCGCGAACCTCGCTGCGGGTTCTCCGATTTAAACACCGCAGATCAAGGACAACAGCTTCCAACTGCTTCTGGTCGAGCAATGCCTGCAATGGCTCGCCAGCCGGCGTGAACGTATTCTCGCTCCCGATCCTATTCAGGA
>JAJXZM010000595.1 GCA_021780055.1 Acidobacteriota bacterium | reverse complement strand
GGAACGCGTAATGTTTGTCGAACGCTACTCGCACGTGATGCACCTGGTTTCGCTGATCCGGGGAAAACTGCGCCCCGATGCCGACAGCTACGCCGCGCTCGCCGCCTGTTTCCCGGCTGGAACGCTGACCGGAGCGCCCAAGGTCCGCGCCATGGAGATCATTGACGAGCTCGAACCCACGCGCCGCGGCCTCTACGGTGGGGCCGTTCTCTACGCCGATTTTTCCGGCAACCTCAATTCCTGCATCGTCATCCGCACAGTGATGATCAGGGACGCCAAAGCCTATCTCCAGGCGGGCGCCGGCATTGTGGCCGATTCCGTCCCCGCGCTGGAATTCGATGAATCCATGAACAAGGCCCGCGCCATGCTCCGCGCCTTCGCCATGGCCGAAAAAGGGCTGTAAGGCGTGCCCTGTCGAGAGCATCCTTCTAAGACGGTTCGTGGCTTATCACTCCCAGCATTGACAAAAGTTTGATTGGGATGGAGACTTTCCAGCAGTCTATTCTGATGTGGTGTGTTGATTGGAGGTAGTCAGATGCCCTCGCGACGAAAGTTTATCCAGACGAATATTCTTGGCGCCGCCGCTGCCTTAGCGAGACGTAACACTTTTGCGGCAGGGTTGCCCGCCGCCGCAAAGGCCGCCCCACCGGCGGACGAGACCAAGCGCGACTTTTGGAACGACTTGCCGCGCTACGTTACCGCGCAGATCAAGGAGGCTCGCACGCGCCGCCTGGCTGAACTGCAAGCGATGCGCAACGAAGCCGAAGTGCGGGCTCGCATCGAAAAAGTGCGCTCAAAGGTGTGGAAGTTGATCGGCGGCCAGTTTGAGAAAACTCCTCTGAAGCCTCAAACCGTCGGCACCATTGACCGCGGCGACTATCGAATCGAAAAAGTTATTTTCGAAAGCCGCCCGGAAGTTTTTGTCACTGCCAATCTTTACATCCCAAAGAGGCACAAGCCGCCCCATCCCGGAATCATTGTTCCGCTCGGCCATTCGACCAACGGCAAGTCTTTCTATTATTACCAATACGTTTGCCAGTCGCTTGCAAGGAAAGGTTACGTTGCGCTGCCGTTTGATCCTTTCGGTCAAGGCGAGCGATTGCAGTTTCTCGACCCGCGCACGGGCAAAGGTCTCTACGGGCCCACGGGTGAGCACGATCAGGCCGGCCGGCCGATGCTCCTGTTCGGCTCGCAATTTGAACAGTACCGCATCTGGGACGGCATCCGCGCCGTCGATTATCTTCTCTCGCGGCCGGAGGTTGATCCTGAGCGCATCGGCTGCACGGGACAATCCGGCGGCGGGACCATGACGATGTGGATGGCGGCGATGGATCCAAGAATCAAAGCAGCGGCGGCATCCGATGGGCAGAATGAGAACCTTGCCGGTCCCAACTACGCTCCGCCGGGCGCGGTGGACGACGCCGAACAGAACATCGCGGGCAGCCTTCCCGAGGGCATTGACCGCGGAGATTTGTTTCTGGCGTGTGCTCCCAGGCCGCTGCTGATCGAGTATTCCACCACCGACCCCGGCCTGACGTACTCGCCCACTTACGACGAGGGAACGACGGAAATTTACCGTGAGGCCTTGGCCGGCTACAAACTGATGGGCGCGGCCGATAAGGTAAAGCTCTTCGGTTCTCCCTTGCCGCACGCTTACGATTATTTCAACCGCCGGGCAGCCTATGAATGGTTCAATCGCTGGCTGGGCCGTGAAGAGTGGGGAACCGGCGAAGCGCCGTATGAAGATTCCGCTCCCGACACGTTAAACTGCACCACCACCGGCCAGGTGCTGACATCGCTGGGCGGGCGCTCGGTTGTCCGGTTGAATACGGACCACATGCGAAAAGTGGCGCCGGCGATTCAGCCGCTCCGCACGCCGGAGCAAGCGAAGGCCGTGCGCGAGCGTGCGCAGGAAACTCTCAAGGAACTTCTCGGCCTGCCTGCCGAGCGGACGCCGCTGAATCCCCGCGTTATTTCGTCAAATATCTGGATGGACGACATCGCCGTAGATGAATTTGAGTTTTACTCGGAGCCGCTGGTGCGGGTGACGGGCTGGTTCCTACGGCCCGCGAAGAGCGGCTCATCGTTCCCGACCGTTGTCTTTGTTTCGGAGGGTGGCAAGAACCACATTCTCTACGAAACGTCGGACATCAGCCGCCTGGCGAAAAAGGGTTTTGGGGTTTGCGCCATCGACCTTCGCGGTCTGGGCGTCTCGACTCCACACTCTCCCTCCGCCGGCCCCGATTTCTACGCAGGCATGCCTCTCCGCGAGCGTTACGCCTGGACGTGTTTCAGCCTCGGCAAGCCGTTGCTCGGCCAGCGAGTGTGGGACTTCCTCCGTTGTCTCGATTATCTCGAATCGAGGCACGAAGTGGACCAGCGCCGCATCTACGGCCTCGGCGAAGAGGGCGCTGCGCTGGCGGTGCTGTTTTCCGCAGTGCTGGATGATCGCCTGCACTCCGTTCTGTTTGACCGCCCCATCGCCTCGTATGCTTCCATCGTGGAATCGAAATCCTATTCCCTTGACCTTACCTGGTTCCTATTTGACGTTCTCAGGCACTTCGATTTGCCGGACCTCACAGCGCTGCTGGCCCCGCGGCCCTGCTGGTTGCTCAACGCAACCGACGCGCAGGGTGAGACGCTGGCTGAGTCTGAGGTTGCGGCTCTTTACAAACGCGCCGCTGAATCGTTCAGGCAATTCAATGCGCCTGGACAAATTCATTTTGAGGTGTGTCCGGAGCAGGAAAGCGAGAAGGTCTTTAGAAGCTGGCTCGGGATGGCATAGGCCCGGCAATGAGGCCCGCAGCCGCTTGTTGAAGAATTCAGGCAGGTCAAGCGCGCCTGGCGTGACACTTACTGTGTCAGGGTCCTTTGCCCCATCATTCTTTCCAGCCGCGTTTTCACTTCCGGCCATTCGGAGTCGATGATGCTGAAGTAGACGGTGTGCCGGATGCGGCCCGTCCAGGTCAGCATGTGGTTGCGCAACGTTCCTTCCTCTTTGGCGCCCAAGCGCAGAATGGCTTCGCGCGACCGCTGGTTCAGCGAATCCGTCTTGAATTCCACGCGGATGCAGCCGAATTTTTCAAAGGCGTGGCGCAGCATCAGGTACTTGGCTTCCGTGTTGGCGGCGGTCCGCTGCCAGTTTTTTGCAAGCCAAGTGGCGCCGATTTCCACGCGAAGGTTGGCAACGTCAATGTTCAGGTAACGCGTGCTGCCGATGACTTTGCCGCTGGCCTGGTCAATGGTGGCAAAGGGCAGCGATGTTCCCCGTTTCTGCTCCGCGAGGGCCTGCTTGATGTAAGCGAGCATGTCTTCCGGCGTGCGAACGTTGTTTGAGGTCCAGTGCCACAGCTCGAACTCAAGCCCGGCCTCGCACAACTGAGCGTGGTGTGCAAGGCTGAGCGGCTCCAACCGCACGGCCGGGCCTTCCAGCGTAATCGGATGTATATCCATGGCCATTCTTATGCCGCCTCGTATTCCCAGAGCTTTCGATAGTAGCGCATCAGCCGGATCGGCTCACAGCTCCCCTCAATTTCAGCAAAGGTAAAGCGATTGTAGCCCACGCTCCGGAACAGCGCAAAAAGCTCCTGATAGGGATATTCGCTGTCCCACAGTTCGTGGATGTGGCAACTGCGCAGCCAGGGACCAATCAAATCAAAGTTTTGTCTTACGGAACCGCCCACAACATCGGGAGGGTTTGAATTCCAGCAGATGCCGACCGCCGGATGATTGGCGACAGTCATGATGCGGTAGATATTCTTTGGTTCCTGTGTGCCACTTCCGTGGACTTCCAGCCAGATTTCCACGCCGCTGTCGCGGGCGATGTCGCCGCACTTTGCCAGCGCATGGCCGATCTGGTCAAGCGTCTTTTCGTGAGGGACGTTGGGCGGGAAGCCGTTGGGCCGCACCTTGACGCCGATGGCGCCCACATCGTGCGCCAGTTCGCAGAATGCCCGCGCCGTCTGGATGTTGCGTTCCACTTCAGCCGGGTCGGGCGACTGGAACGAGCAGGTTGACCCCAGACTCACCAGCTTGACGCGAGAATCTTCAAACTTCTTCTTCACCTCCGCGCGCTGGGCCTTGTTGAGTGACGGCTCAACACCGTGCTTGTGAGTCGAGCGCAGCTCGGCCCCTTCAAAGCCGGTGGCTTCGCAATTCTTGATGATGGTGTCCACGTCCCAGTCTTTGGCCAGGTTGTAGGTGACCACCCCCAGCTTGAACTCTCTTGGAACTTGTGGATCGACGTTCTGCCTGGGCAACCGGGCGGTTTGTGCCGGGGAGTTCCCCGCAGAGCCGGTTGCGCCCGCTGCCGCAAGGCCAATGATGCTGTTTTTCAGAAATGAGCGGCGACCTGTTGTTGCCATTGTTCTTATCCTCCTGTCGGTGACAGCGTATAATGAATCGTTTGGGGGCATTAAAGCAAGCACATGATTCTAGTCGTTGATAACTACGATTCGTTCACGTACAACCTGGTGCAGTATCTCGGTGAACTTGGGGCGCAACTGGAAGTGCGGCGCAATGACCAGATCACGCTTGATGAGATTGCCAGCATGGCGCCCGAGCGCATCGTGATTTCGCCCGGACCCAAGACCCCATCGGAAGCCGGAATCTGCCTGGATGTGATTCTGAATTTCTCCGGCAGGGTACCGATCCTGGGCGTCTGCCTGGGACACCAGGCCATCGGGCAGGCCTTCGGCGGCAAGGTCATCCGCGCGCCGGAAATCATGCACGGCAAGACCAGCCTGATTTCCCACGATGGCAAGACGATTTTTACCGGGCTGCCGAATCCTTTCCCGGCCACGCGCTATCATTCCCTGATCGTTGAGCGCGAGAGCCTTCCCGAATGCCTGGCTGTTTCCGCCACTTCACCCGACGGCCTGATCATGGGGCTTCGCCACAAGGAACTGAAGGTGGAAGGCGTTCAGTTCCACCCCGAGTCAGTGCTCACCGATGCCGGCAAACAACTGCTGGCGAACTTCCTGAAGTTATAGTCCACGATTGAAAATCCCGGTCCGGCACGTTGCGGGCCAGGTTCAGAGAGCACTCCCCCTGAGCAGGCGCCCGGCTTTGGCTTTCCATCATGCAGACCGCCGCGGAACCAAGTTTACAACCTCTTTCAAAAGCGATAATGTGATTGACTCGTGTTGAAACATGCCCGCGGAGGTGGTAATGGCTTCTCAACCGGTTTATGACGTGATTGTAGTGGGTTCCGGCGCCGGCGGAGGCATTGCCGCGCACGTCCTGGCTATAAAGGGGCTGAAGGTGCTTTGCCTTGAAGCGGGGCGCATGATCGATCCCGGGAAAGACTTCTACACTCACAAGTTCGGCTACGAGTGGCCCTACCGTGGGCATGGCAAACCCGGAGAATACGGCAAGCTGCCGCAGGGAATGGGATGGAAGATTACGGAGTGGACCGACCACCTGTTTACGATTCCCGATGAAGACCCGTACGCCCTTGCGCCGGGCGCCAAATTCACCTGGACGCGTCTTCGCGCCGTGGGCGGACGCTCGCTGGTGTGGGGGCGCGGTTGCGACCGTTTTGGACCGCTCGACTTTAAGCCAAAGACCCTGCAAGGCGGCTGGGG
>JAJXZM010000337.1 GCA_021780055.1 Acidobacteriota bacterium | reverse complement strand
ATATGTCTTCGTCTCCATGCTGGCAAGCAACGGCGGAGATCTGGCCATCTTCAATGCCGCAACGCGGCGCGAAGTCAAGCGCCTGAGCCTGGGCCATGGCGCGGGAGGCATTCTGATGCAGCCCGACGGATCGCGCGCTTACGTCGCATGCAGTCCGAACAATTACGTGGCTGTGATCGACCTGAAGACGCTTAAAGAAACCGGCCGCATCCAGACCGAACGCGGCCCGGACGGTATGGCGTGGGCCGTAAGGAAGTAAGAGCCCCGGCGCCGGTCTCAACCTCTCCCGCTCTTCAGTTTTATCCCCACAGGTCCGCCGTATTGACCTGTTCGCCCTGCAATTTAAGGTAATAGAAAAGCTGGCTCTTGTGCCGCTCCAGGTGCTGAACCATTGAGAGCAGGTGCCGGCCCAGCGACATTTCCACATTGGGCGCCCACGGAGCCGCCATCTTTTGATTTTCCAGATCGCGCTCGCCGGCCTGGGCTACCATCTGCAGCGCGATGGCTTTGTCATTCGCCAGCAAGTCCCTTACCTGTTCCACGCCGTCAACAGTGGGCAGCTTTTCCGCGGGCGGCAGCATTTCTTCCGGAGGGATGTCCTCCAACTTCATTCCCGGCGGCAGGCCCCAGTCCCCCGTGACGAATCCCCGGCACCCGGCGCCGCAGGCATTTGAAATGTGCATTAGAAGCTGGCCCATCGTCATCCAGTTCCGGCCGGTCGCGGGTTTCCAGTTCAGGCTGCCCGGGTCAACTTTGTCTAAGAGGTTGAGGGTGGTTGCGTAGGCGGTTTCAATTTCGCTCTTCAAGAGCTCCGTCCAGTTCATGACGATTCTCCTTTCAGCGGGACCCTGTTGTTTCCTCCAGTCTATGGCCAGGCCCGGCGGGAAGCAACAGCATCCGAGGGCCGGATGGTGAACTTGAACGGTGGCTCAACGTGGTCGGCGACGTACAACGCCTTCGGGCAGCGCGTGGAGCGGATCAGCTCGAATGGCGGGCGTGGCGAGCAGCTTTACGACCCTGCCGGGCAGTTGCTGGGGCACTTCAACGGCGCGAACGGCGTCTGGTGGGAGCAATACGTGCAGTTTGACGGGCGGTTGCTCTGGTATTACACTCAGGCGACCAACGTGTCGCGTTACTTCCACGTGAACGCATTGGGCTCGCTGGGACTGGCTACCGACCAGACGGGCGCGCCGGTGGAAGAGATGCTCCACTACCCGTTCGGAGGAGAGTGGGTGAACACGGCGGGGTTCGGGTGGGACGAAAAGTTTGCGCGCTTTCCCCAGCACGACACCGATCTGGCACTGTATGAGACGGCGTTCCGGGAATATAGTCCGGGCCTGGGCCGCTGGATGACGCCCGACAAGCTGGCCGGCGACGTCACCAATCCGCAGTCGCTCAACCGCTATGCCTATGCGCTGAACAACCCGGTATCGAACATCGACCCGTTGGGGCTGAGCTGCATCCACACAGATGACGGAACGACCGTTGACAATGGAGACGGGAAAGGCTGTTCGGAAATGAACAATAACCCACAAGAGGTTAACGTTTCGGGCTCGGGACCCGGGACCGCCGACTACTACACTGGCCTCATGCAACTCGCAGCCTACGCGAGTATGTACGCCATGATCGGTGCCGTCAGCGGGGACGGGACCGGCGGCGGCGACGGCAGCGCAACGCCGCACGGGTTCTGGGCGAGGTTAAACTGTGCATCGGACTATGGCGATGCGCACAGCATTGCAGCGGGGATTTACGCCGGGAAAGGAAATCCTGACTTTGTCACCAACCTGTTCCTGGGAAATGCCATGTCGGCGTTTGCAGACCTTGGCTTAATTCTAGCCGGAGAGAGGGCGCCCACCGCCAGCTCTTTTGCGACCCACTCTTTAATTGGAATCGGTCAAGGGATACCAAGCGAGTCTAACGTTGTGAAGGGCCCGGCAGGCGTCATTCAGGATGCGGCTGTCGGGACGGCATACAGCGCTGCCAGAGGCCTCAACGAAGCGCCAATCACAGGGATCACAGGAGCGGCATTCCAAGCCGGCGGCGAGACGGCCGCAACTGGCGCAGAAAGCTTTGCAGCGGGGGTCGGGATCGCCAAGTTCGTTGGCGTCGACTTGGGAACGTTCCTCTACGGCTACTTTGGGGCGTGCCATCCGTGACTACACACCTCCAAGACCTGTTGGTCGTTAACCTTGCGATTGCCGCGGTGGTGGCGCTCAGTTGGGGCTGGGCACGCGCGGTCCGAGGGGGCCGCCCTCTCACGCCGCTTATGCGAGGAATGCTGCTATATGCGCTCTTGTTCGCGCTAGGCATGGGCTACGTTATGATGTTTGGCTCTTGGTTTGGATGGCCACAGGCTCTCTGGTTTGCTTTGATCGGTGTCTGGGGAGTAGTCCTGGCACTTATATCCTGGTGGCGGCACCGCCGCAGAACAGCGGGGCAGCAAGACCCCACCGCCTTCAAGCGATGAAAGTCCGCCCGAACCGTTCCAGGGGTGCACACCATGAGCCAAGACATGCTGTGGAATCTACTTGGGCCTCCCATTATGGCGCTTGTCTATTTTGGCCTGTGCCTTGGTTGGGCCAGGTCAGTCCGACGGGGTCGTCCACTTACTCCGTTCCAAAGGTTGATGTTGACCTACAGCGTCCTTGTCATGCTTGGGCTGGGTTACTCGATGGCATTCGGTGGTCCGCTGGGGGCAGTTCTCCATATGTCGACGAAACGCGCCTGGATACCAGTAAGCATCGCCTGGGCTCTTGCCTTGGCGGGCATAGCGTGGTGGCGCCACAAGCGGAATGAACCTCTCGCGGGAGACCAGCACCCAAAGGTTCCAGTGCGGACGTATTTCTCTGTTGGACTGCCGTTCCTGGGCGTGTTGGTTTCGTTGATTGTGAGCGCCATCGAGTGGAACTTCGTGGCCGAGGGGCAGGGCCATCTCTGGCAGGCGCTGGCTTGGACGGCAGCATTGACGGCTTGCATCTGGCTGGCCGGGAAGAACCGTCGCGTAGTGGTCGTGATGGCGTTCAGGGTGTTCCTGGTGCTTGGGGTAATCGGAGCTATCGGCCATCCAACTCCGGCCGCGTTGGTGGCAGTGGGCGTTGTTGCTGTTGCTTACTTCCTGATCGAACGCCTATGGCCCAAACAGTCGGAACCAGCCGTTCTCGACTTCGAAGCCCTGAGCCGCAACAAGCCGGATTGAACGGGGCTGGCGGAAACCCTGATTTTTGGGGTCTGCGATCAGCAAAGCTGAAGCGGTTAAAATGGCGCAGTACTGGAGCCGCAGCATGATGGCAGCAAGCGGCTGTGGCCAAGCCGGAGATTTTGTTCTCTGAAGGACACATCGATCATTGCAAAGGATCGGGTGGAATGAACACAAGCAAGAGCCTCTCGCTTCGCGAAATCGCAGACGCTATAAGCCGAGCATCTGCGCCACCCGCCCCGCCTCCAACCTTTATCGGATGAAATATCCAACCGCTCGCCAGTGCCCATCCTTATCGAGCACGGTGGTGACAGTTTCGACGGCGGATTTCTTATTGGCAAACGAGGTGTCGAACTGCATCACAACGTACTCGCCGTCAGGAGCGCCCGGCAACGACGTCTTATACATGGCGGTCTTCAGCTTGCGGGATACCAGACTGCCCAAAGGCTTTCTCATACCGTGCATCGCCTGTTCCCACTTCTGCTCTGTCACGTTGTTACGGAAAAACGTGCCGGCCTCTTTCCAGCTTGCGGCGTACTCGCCTTTGTCAATCAGGCCGAGCCACTTTTCCGCAGACGCTACCGCGGCCTTCTCCTTGTTGGCGTTTTGTGCAATCAGCATGGCGGGGGCAAGGATGAACGCTACGACAAACAAACAGGCCACTTTACGGAACATGTTCTCCTCCTTCTTTTCCCCACAATTGTAAAACGGAATCGGTGACGTTGCCGCCGGCAGGCAGCGGCGTGATTCGGCCCTGAACAACAGGCAGGATTTTCAGGCGTGCGCCGAAGTGCTACGAATGTTTTGAGCCGACCGACTCTTTGTGTTTTGGCGCGGGCTCTGCGGCCGCAGCACTCTCGGCCCCGCTCCCCTTCCCGTGCGGACCATATTCCTTTTTCAGCTTGTAGGTGATGCTGTCCACCAGGGCCAGCCAACTGGCCTCGATGATGTTCTCGGAAACGCCCACCGTGCCCCAACTGTCCTGGCCGTCGCTGGATTCGATCAGCACACGAACCTTGGCGTCGGTGCCGTCTTCGGAATTCAGCACGCGCACCTTGTAGTCGGTCAGGCGAACATCGCCGATGCAGGGAAAGAAAGTGGTCAGCGATTTCCGCAGGGCGCGGTCGAGCGCGCTCACGGGCCCCGACCCTTCCGCCGCCGTGTGCTCTTCGGTGCCGTCCACGCGCAACTTGATCACAGCCTCAGAAAGCGACTCGTTCGAGCCCTTCTTCTCCGTAATCACGCGAAAGCCGTCCAGCTCAAACAGTTCTTTGGTCTCGTGCACCAGCTTATCAAACAGCACTTCGAACGACGCCTCGGCGCCCTCAAACTGGTAGCCGTAGTGCTCCATCTCTTTCAGCTTGTCGACGACAACCTTGGCGGCTGCGCTCGACTTGTCGATCTTTAAACCGAGCTCGGCGGCCTTGTAAAGAATGTTGCTCTTGCCGGACAACTCTGAAACCAGCACGCGGCGCGCGTTGCCCACCAGCGCCGGATCAATGTGTTCGTACGCGGCGGATTCCTTCATCACCGCGCTCACGTGGATGCCGCCCTTGTGGGCAAAAGCGCTCTTGCCGACGTAGGCCAGATCACTACGCGGCGGCAGGTTGGCCAGTTCGCTGATGTAATGCGAAACTTCCGTCAGGCGCTTCAGGTTTTCCTTGCCGATCGCGGTCATTCCAAGCTTCATCTCGACGTTGGCAATCACGGAGCAGAGGTTGGCGTTGCCGCAACGCTCGCCGTATCCGTTCATGGTTCCCTGCACCTGCACCGCTCCGGCCTGCACGGCAACGATGGAGTTGGCAACCGCCATCTCGCTGTCATTGTGCGTGTGAATACCTAGAGGCGTCCTGACGTGCTTTGCGGCGCGCAGGAAACGCTCATGAATGTCGGAGGTCAGAGTGCCGCCATTTGTGTCGCACAATACGATAGCGTCGGCGCCCGCCTTTTCAGCCGCCTTCAGCGTGGCCAGCGCATATTCGGCGTCGGCCTTGAAGCCGTCAAAGAAATGCTCGGCGTCGTAGATGACTTCCTTCCCGCACAATTTCAGAAAGGCCACCGACTCGCCAATCAGCCCGAGGTTTTCTTCCAGCGAAATTCCCAGCGCCGTCTTCACGTGCAGGTCCCAGCTCTTGCCGAAAATCGTCACGACAGGAGTGTGAGCTTCCACCAGGGCCTTCAGGTTCGGGTCCTTTTCCGCCTCGTAACGCGGGTGGCGCGTGCTGCCGAATGCCGCCATTTTGGCATGCTTCAGCGTCAGCCCCTGGGTGCGCCGGAAAAGCTCCAGGTCTTTGTGATTGGAACCTGGCCAGCCGCCCTCGATGTAATCCACACCCAGATCGTCAAGCTTGCGGACGATGTGGAGTTTATCTTCCAGAGAAAAGGAAATGTTT
>JAJXZM010000128.1 GCA_021780055.1 Acidobacteriota bacterium | reverse complement strand
CGATGAAGCGCAGCTCGACGCGGTGCTCGAACGCCCACTGGTCCACCACCCGGCTGATGAACTCCGGACCGTGGTCCACCTGGATCGCTTCGGGGTAGCCGCGCTCGCCGGCGACTTCCTCCAGCACCCGCACCACCCGCAAGCCCGGCAGCGACGTGTCCACTTCGATCCGCGGCGCTTCCCGCGTGAAGCCATCCATCAGATTTAGGGTGCGGAACTTCCTTCCACTTGCCAGCTGGTCGTGCGTGAAGTCCATCGTCCACACCTGATTGACTTGCGTGGGTAGTGCCAGGGGCATGCGAGCTACCGCCTTCAGCCGCTTCCGCTGGGTGCGTCGCACCCCCAGCCCTTCGATCCGGTACAAGCGATAAACCCGCTTGGGATTCACCGTCCATCCTTCCCGTCGCAGCAACACCGTCAAACGTCGATACCCGAACCGTCGTCGCTCTCCGGCCAGTTCACGCAGCCGCTCGCGCAGCTTCCGGTCCTCGCGCCGCCGCGCCGGATAGCGGCAACTCGACCGTCCCATGCCCGCCAACTGGCAAGCCCGTCGCTCGCTCCTCCGGTATTCACTCCTTATCACGCCCACCGCCTCCCGGCCGGCCGCGGGCGTCAGAACTTTTTTGCCAGCACTCCCTTCAAGGCCTGAATGTCCAGCATCTGTTCGGCCACCAGGTGCTTCAGCCGCCGGTTCTCCTCTTCCAGTTGCCGCAGCCGCCGCGCCTCGCTCACCTCCAGACCCCCGTACTTCGCCTTCCAGCGGTAGTAGGTCTGGTCGCAGATCCCGTACTTCCGGCTCAACTCCTTGACCGCCACCCCCGCTTCCCCTTCCTTCAAAATCCCAATAATCTGCTCCTCCGTGAATCGCCCCTTCTTCATCGTGAGTTCTCCTTTCGGCTCTTTATACCCTAGAACTCACATTCCAACTGGACTAGTTTTCAGGGAGCAGGTCACGATTGCTTTTCGGCAGAGGTGGCAGCCGATATACTGAAACAATGAGCACGATTTCGAATTCATCAACTGCAATCTTAAATCCCCGCCGCGCTAAAATCGTATGTACGCTTGGCCCGGCCACGGACAATCTCGAAGTTCTTACCTCTCTGATCAATGCAGGTATGGATGTCGCGCGTCTTAACTTTTCACATGGAACACATGCCGAACACGCTAGGCGTCTGAGAATTCTTCGAGAAGCCGCAGCCGAATGTGGTAAGGCTGTGGCCGTCATGCAGGACCTCCAGGGCCCCAAGATCCGTACCGGCTCCCTTGAAGGACACTGCCGTGTCGAACTCCGCGAAGGTGCGCCCATTACAATAACCACAAGGCCTGTAGCATGCAATGACCGCTACATCTCGACTACGTTCCAGAACCTTCCTCAGGAAGTGCACCCGGGCAACTCCATCCTGTTGTCAGACGGTCTGATCGAACTGACGGTGGAAGAGGTCAAGGGAAGTGAGGTCCAATGCCGTGTCGTGAACGGCGGAGAACTGGGAGAACATCAGGGCATTAATCTCCCGGGTGTTCCCCTGCACATATCCGCGTTGACCAGGAAAGATCGCAAGGACCTCGAGTTTGGTATTCAGAACCGGGTGGATTACATTGCCCTTTCTTTTGTCCGCCGGGCAGAGGATGTCTTGGCTCTCAAGCGCATTCTTGCGCGCGCGGAACGCTCGATTCCCATAGTTGCCAAACTGGAAAAACCCGAAGCCATTGACTTCCTGGACGACATTCTGCGGGCGACTGATGCCGTTATGGTGGCACGGGGAGATCTGGGGGTTGAGTTGCCGCCGGAGACCGTACCGGCCATCCAGAAGCGAATCATCAGGCGGGCGTGTGCCATGAGGGTCCCCGTAATTACTGCGACGCAGATGCTTGAGTCTATGACCATACACCCGCGCCCGACCCGAGCGGAGGCTTCTGACGTTGCCAACGCCGTTATTGACGGCACAGACGCCCTGATGTTGTCGGGAGAAACTGCAACGGGACACTATCCGGTGAAGGCCGTTGAGATGATGGCACGGATCATTTCCGTCACCGAAGGGACGCAGCGATCAGCGGGCGTCCGCAATGAGTTGGACCGCGCTAAGACCCTCGACGTTCCCGAAGCCATCTGCGAGACTGTGGCGCATATGACTGCGGAGTTGAATCTAAAGGCGGTCGCTGTTTTCACGCAGTCAGGATCAAGCGCCCGCCTGATTTCAAAATACCGGCCCAGGGTTCCAGTTTTTGCATTTTCCCCCTTTGACAATGTATTGAGGCGGATGGCGCTCTACTGGGGCGTGACCCCTGTGCACATGAAGAGATTGCAGTCTACTGACAGGATGGTGGAGGCGGCAGCCGGACGCTTGCGAGAGATGGGAGCGGTCAACTCGGGAGAGTTTATTGCGGTTATCGCCGGCAACCCGATCGCTAAACGAGGAAGCACCAACATCCTGAAAGTGCACCGCGTTGAGTAGCGGGCCTGCTCTGCGCCTTGGCTTTGCCCTTTGAGGCTCGTACCGGCCAAATCGTGCGTGACGAGGGGTCGGGTCGAGCCGCCAAACGATTTGCCTCATCGCCGCTCGCCCCGCCCGCTCGTGAACTGCAGTTACCGCGCAGCCATCTGGTGGCTTTGTGCCCGGCGCAGATAGTACGCATAAGCCCCGAACAGGATGCCACCGAAAAGAATGGCGCTGGCAAGAGAATTGCCGTAGAACGGAATTGCCGCAACGTAACAGGCCGTCAGGCCGCCGAACGTTGGCGGATACAAGCCCCCCGCCAGCCATACGCCAAAGTTGCTGATTACAAAAAAGACGCTTGGGCCTGCTACGGAGGCGATCAGCACGTTGCGCATGGAGACTCGCTTTTGCAGCCACCACCCGACCACGACAATGGCGGCAAACGCAACCCAGTTGAGTGTCTGCATCCATTGGAAGGAAGTGTGGTACAGCAGCGTATTCACCAGCAGGTCGCTCCCCGCAAGCAACAATATCGGGAACCAGATGGAGTCGCGCCTCTTGAGATACGCACCGCTAAAAAGAAGCCCTGCGTAAACGGGGCTGAAGTTCGCCGCACCCGGAATGAACCGTGCCGCAATCGCCAGTGCAATGATGAGGTAAATCATCTTCGTCTCCTTCGCTCAAAATTCCAGGCGAATGCCGGCGCGGTAGGTCTGTTTGAGCGCCGGATAGCCCAGGACTTCCATATACTTCTGATTGAAAAGATTTCCCACCAGTCCATAGTATGTCATATGCCCGAAAGACCGGTAGCTCCAGGATAAGTCCGAGTCCGTGTAGCCATTATTCCAGATCAACGGCGGTTCCAAACCTATAAAATCGCTGTCCTGCCGTCGTCCCACAAACACTGTTGTCGAAGTCACGGTCATCCGTCGCCAGCTCCACAGTACCTGCAAGGACCCGGAATGCCGGGGCCGCCTCAAGAGCCAGCGTCCGGCCTCCAACGCGGGCGAGTAAGGATTGCCGCTCTCGATGACTTTTGAATCAAGGTACGTGTAACTTCCAATTGCCCGCAATCCCTTTGCTGGAGCAACCTCCAGTGTAACTTCCGCGCCTTTGGCGCTGGCCCGGCCGATATTGAAATACGTGCCGCTGAAAGTCTGGAAATTGGTTGTCTCAAAAGCGATCTGATCGCGAAATAGGTTGTCGAAGCCATCCAATTCCAGCCGACCGCGGCCCTCCCAGAACCGTTGCTCGATACCGTAATCAAGCGTGCGAGTGCGTTCGGGTGCCAAGTTCGGATTTCCGACGAAATAGGGCGAGTTGGCATAGGATTCAAGAAAACTGGGTTCTTTGACGCCGAGGCCAAAGTTAAATTTTAGCGTGGTAGCTCCAAGAACGCCCCCCCCGCTCCTTACCTGATACGCCAAAGAACTGCGTGGAACAATCACCGTGCCGAAACTGCCGTTATCGTCGATTCGTACTCCATTGCCCAGCGAAAGCCGACCCCACAATGTCTGGTCCTGGAAAGTATAGCCGAAGTTATTTCGCCGCGCACGGGTCGCGGGGTCCTGCCCAAACCGGTCAACCAGGAACCCATGCTCGCCGTCCCAGTCGAACGCGAAGGTATCCACGTGTTGGCCGAACTTGCCTCCGAATGGCGAGCCTTCCCAGTTGCTCTGGTAACTCACGTGGTCGCGCCACTCGTCGTCGAGATAGTTGGTTGCATAGTCGTAGTACGGATACGCGGCCGTGCGGCCCTCAAATGAGGGCGTAAACGGAGGATTCTGGCCAAGATCAAGCGAGACCTGGCGCGACTTGGAAAAGGTGTACGTCAGTTGCTGATCCCAGGAAGAAGTCGTCTGGTTATGAATTGAAAAAGCTCCATAGCCTGTCCGCTGACGGTACGACGCGTCGGTGATGGGAGGCCCAAAGGCCGTTTGCCCGGGAGTTCCCGCCAGGCCAAAACTGCCCATCATGATGGCTCGCAATGTCGTTGCATGTCCCACTTTCAGCCCAAGATTTGCTGAAAGCGTCGTGACGTGGAAGAAATCATTCGGCTCCTGGTTGTCGGTACTGAACTTTCCTCCCTCCAGCGTATAGTCGAAAGGACCGTCGCCGCCCGTGACAGACCCGTGCCCGTTCCAGGTGGAATTCTTGCCGCCTTCTCCGCTGAAGGAAAAATGAGGACGTTTATTTTCAGCGCTGCCGCGCCGCGTGAAGAGCTGAATCACGCTTGTCATGGCGTCTGACCCAAACAGGGCAGACTCCGCGCTGCGAACTACCTCAACCCGATCAAGGTTATTGGTGGTCAATGTACTGAAGTCAAAAGCGCCGCCGGCCAGATTCAATGGAATGCCGTCCAGCAACACTTTGTTGTAATCGCTGTCGCCGCCGCGCACAAAAACACTGGTAACGCCGCCCGGAGCGCCGTTTCGGACCACCGTGATGCCGGGCAGCGATTGCAGCAGATCGCTGACCAATGGCGTATCCTCGTCCACAATTTGCTTTCGAGTGATCACGCTGGTGCTTGCTCCAAGCTGGCTTGTAGCCGCCGCCGTGCGTGTGGCTGTCACAACAACTCTTTCGTGTACCGGAGCCAGCGGCAATACAATATGAATGTTCTCGCCTGCACGGGCCGTTGCTGTGGTCTCGCCAAAACCAGCGAGAGAGACTTTAACGGTGTAGTTTCCGGACCCGACACCATCAAATTGGAATTGCCCGCGTTCGCCCGTCACGGTGTGAGCGATTTCACCGCTCTGAGCGCCAAGCAGGCGCACGCTTGCGCCGGGAACGTCAGCGCCATCGGGGTCAAGTACAGTCCCCTGAATCGTCGCGGCGCTGGCAGCCACTGTCCTCACAAAGAACAAAAACAGAAGAACAAACAAAGGCCACTTGAAACGGCCTGATTTCATAAGTTCCATCCTTTTCTGCCCGCTTTCACCGCGGGACATCCGGACGGAAGGACACTCGAAGAAACAGCCATAAAAACGAAAAAACCTTCCAATTCCTCAAAACGGAACCGGAAGGCTTGGGCATCTCTCCCTCAGTCCTCTTTCCGTCGAAGAGTCAGTCTGAGTTTCAGTTCCTGGGTAGGCCTCCTGGCTTTCGGGTCGTCGCGGGATCTTCTGCCTTCCCATCCCGGACATAAGGGACAGTGGCT
>JAJXZM010000187.1 GCA_021780055.1 Acidobacteriota bacterium | reverse complement strand
CAAGGTGGAGACGTCCGGCTCGTCCGTGCGCGTGCAGTTGCAGTTCGGCTATCCGGCGCGCAGCCAGCACGAGGCCGTGAGCGAGGCGGTGCGCCATGCCGTGCGGGCCCTGCCCGGGCGGACGTCTGCGATGTCTAGACTCAGTGTAAGCGGTGCTGACATCATGGACCACAGGGCCATTTGGCTGCGGCTCTCGGGCAGGCTCAGGCCGCCGTCGCCGGAGATAATATAATCTGGGTCATTCCAGTTGCCCGGTTTTTGGAACCGGCCCAGTGGGAGGTTGTATGCGTAGTTCCATAACACGCTATTGAACCGCGGCCGGTTGGGGTTCTTCGCGTCGAAGTTGGCCATGTCTGTGCCTTCGCGCCACAGTTGGCCATAACGGCGGCACCAAGTCAGGACGTCATACCACTGAGGGGTACCCTGAAAGTACGCGGGAGCCGATTCCAGGAAAACAACGGACCGGGCCGCCTTTTTCAATGCTGCGGCTTCAGCGGCATAGGCCTGCCGATAGGTAGCCTCTTTGGTGCTGCCTGGCGGCACGTAAACATTGCAGCCATCAAGTTTCAGAAAATCAACACCCCAGGACGCGAAAAGTCTGGCGTCCTGGAGAAAGTAATCTTTGCCTCCGCCCCTCGGTGTCCCGCTCCCCTCATAGCCGGCGCAGGTCGCATAACCCGCATCCACATAGATGCCAACCTTCAGGCCGAGTGCGTGGATGGACCGTGCGACCGCCCTGACTCCCTGCGGGAATCGATGCGGGTCAGCCACGAGGTTGCCGCTCGCGTCGCGCTTTTTCTGCATCCAGCATTCTGTGATTCTTACTGTGTTATAGCCACGCTCGGCAAGGCCAGTTTTCACAAGCTCCCTTGCGTTGTTGAGGATTGTCTCCGCCGTGTAGCCGCACTGGTAGTGGGCCCAGGCGCTCCAACTCATAGGCGGAGTGGAGGCCAGCTTCGGGCTGGCAGGGGGCGCACCAAATCCCGGAAGCGATGAGCCGCCCACAATAGCCACAAACAGCAAGAGCAGAAAGACGGATTGCGAAGGGTTATGATCGACCAGACTTGAGCTTAGTCTAAGAAAACTTCTTCTTGTAAACACCAACACACCTCCTGCAACATTAGCTTCACTGAAGGTTGCAAAGCGTAAATCACTTTTCGTGCATGCCCTTGTCTACAGGGCTGTGCGCTTTTGCTCCACATTTCATCCACGGACCAACACGCTTTTCACCATCGCGTAGGTATAAAAACATGTGGAAGCTATGTATTTCCAGTGCTTATGACGCTTTTCTCCACTTCCTGCAAACACTGAGCATACTTTCCGCTTCGTTCACAAGTTGTGCGACCGGGAGGGGCTGGCTTGCAATGTAAGGTGTGGAAAGCCACGTCTGCTCCCAAAGCATGACGGATTCGGGCTCTTTATCTGCCAAATCGTGAAAAAACTCACGCCACCTGCCTATGTAGTAATCTCGAATTAGTCCAGACCATACTCTTGAGGCGTAATCCTCCAATGGGCTCCATCCCCAAAAAGTGATGATCAGGCGGCCGTTAGATTCATAGTAGACCGATTCCTCAGTGTTCCGCCCCCAGCTACGCGCATCGTCACACCATGTTTCCAGTCGCCGGTCTTTTCGCAGATTCATAAGGGCGTCAATCCGGGAGAGCATATCGAAAGACTCCTGCGCCTTTCGATCTCGTGTCGCGAAATCACCCGCCTTGTGTGCGTTACACGCCTCTGCCAGGTGACGGTCGACGCTGCCGCCCACATCCTGGGACACGAACTCAATCAAGTCATGGCGGTATAATTCGCTGGATTTCAGCCGATCGGCGGGGGCAATGAAATGTTCAACCGCCTGTCCAAATACGGGACCGGCGTTGATAGCTACTGGCTTGGGGTCAAGACTCGGCCGGCATTGCCAGGCATGTCGGCTATTGTAAGAATCGCCGCCATAAGCACTTTGGAGGAGTAGATTCCAAGCTTCCCTGATCTCCGGAGGACAGTCTCCGTAGCGGGCACGGGAATAGTCTACCAGCCAGTCATCCAAGGGAATCTTATGATCGGCCCAACCGATATCCGTCATGAGTTCGTAGACCACTTCATTCGTCTGAATACCCTCCGGGCAGATTCCCCAGCCAACCAGGTTGCCTTTCTCCGGGCTGGCCAGTACTTCCGCTGGTTTTGAGTCAATCAGGGCGAGATTGCCCTTGACGTTGTTGTTGCCCCCAAAGGTGTGCGCCATGGCATAGATCCACGGTTTTCCAAAATAAGCTCCATTCGATTTCCAGATCTCCCGCATGTCATTGCCATAGTCGATGATTAGCATCCGATCATTGGGAATCTGTGATAGGAAGGCTTTGACAGACTTCGGATCCCAGAAATGAACATCTTCAAAAAGCCAGGCCTGCAGCGCCCATTTGCCATTCGGGTCGCCGGCCTTGATGCTTTCGTAGATCAGGCGTCCGTACTGGGCCAGATCTTCATACCGGTGTCCTTTGGTGACTGGCACGTTGAGCTCGTTGAAGGGGTCAGCCAGGTAATATTCGTTTTGCCCGTACTCCTGGTTGTAAGCCTGGATGAATCGGCGGCCGATTTCTTTGAAAAGATCGCTATGGCGGGGATCAAGGAAAAATGTTTTCGACAGGCGTGGCATGGTTTGCCTGAACCCCCCGCCCCAGAGCAGGGTGAAAGTTTTGGCGTGTGGATAAACGCGCTTAAACCCTTCCGGAACATGGCCTGAGAAAGCTGGAACAATCGGCGTCATCCCAAGTTCACGCATGCGAGTGAGGATCTTCTTTTGGAGCTCCCGCTTCTGGTCCATCCATCCCTGGGGGAGAGGACCGTCAAAGTAATTGATGTTTGCCATCCGGTGCCAGGGCAGATGCGCGGGCCCAGTGGAAAATCGGTCCAAGTCTGCCTGGGTCAGCCCCATGGCGATCCACACCCGCTGCCAGATCGCCTCCTGGCCATCCAACGCCAGTGGCAGTGTGATTCCATGTAAGGCCATCCAGTCCAATTCGCGTTGCCACCGTTCCCAATTCCAGAAGGGGGTGGAGTATCCGAAGGTGCAAACGTTGTAATACTGTGTAAACAGGTAAGGGCAAACCACTCTTTGCTCCGCAGCATCAGGGAATCTGTCTGGCAGGGCAAGGTGTTGGCCGCTCCAAGTTACCATCGAACTGCATGCTTTTCGTAAGTAGGCATACGCCCCACGGCAGATCGCAACCCCACTGCTCCCCTTGACCGAAACATTGTCTTGAGATGCCGACACTTCATACACCTGGTGACCGTTTTCAGCAGGAACCCAGCCCAAGGCGAACGCGTCCGCTCGTTTTCCCAGAACCCGAGTGAGGACAGCGCGTGCGGAAGATGTTGCCTTCTCTTCCGCCGAGGCGTCTGAGGTCGTTTTTGAATGACCTGTAGTAAGTGGATCCCCAGCAGCGGTGGCCATCGGATCGCCCAGAAGTGAAGACTGTGCAGACCCTGCAACACAGAACCCGGTACTGAGTGCCCTGATGAGTTCACGTCTTGTCATGGTGGATCTCTCCTCAGAGATAGACAACTGAATGAATACGAATTTAAAAGTAAGAAGGCATTGTTCCGTTCAAATTCACGCAACCTGATCTGGATACGAGCAGAGATGCTTAACTGCAGGAAATGCACCGGTCGACTGGAACCGTGAGCTTCAGACTTGCCCAGCTTATACGAACCGCAAGCACTGTCCAGCGCACGCCGACTCTGGGAGACCCAAACAGCGAATGGGAAAGACATTCCAGGGTCAGTTGTAGAGTTCCGGAGACCTACATTCAGTTGATCCCGGCAGTGTGATGCGCGGCTGCTTCCATAAGAGCACCAGCTCTTACATGGGCAGGGGGAGAAAACAAAGAACCATGTTGCACCCCTACCCATATAAGTCAACTACAAACTGGTACCTGATCTTTAACTTCGCACGGGTAACCAGCCGACGCTGCTTGAGACGCATACCACGCTAAGAGAGTCTAAAAGGAAAGCTTAGCTCCTAATTGGACTACCCTTTGTCCGAAGGCGCTTGTGACCTGTCCGAAACTTCCGCCACAAACCCCGTTGACAATGGCGCAACTCGTACTCGGGTTATAAAAATGAGGTGTGTTTGTCAGATTCAGGGCCTGTCCGCGTAACTGCAGGTTAAACCGTTCCGTAAATTTGAAATTGCGGAAGATGCTGAAGTCGAGTTGTGACACGCCTGGCCCTCGCAGCCACGAAAGCCCTCGGCCTGAGGTGCCTAGTTGGGCAACCTGTAAGGGCTGGAAGGCGTTGGTATTGAACCAAAAGTTGCCCGGTCCGATGCCCTTTGTCATTTTTAGCTGGCCGACATAGTTCGGAGTCGCAGTTGTACCTGGGGTGTCGAGAAACGCCCCGCTTTGCGTAACAGTCAGTGGCGAACCAGAGAATGCCGTGAAGACACCATTAGCCTGCCATCCTCCAAGGAGAGCACGGGAAACTCCCGGGTTCTGGATCCACCGTTGCCCTTTCCCGAATGGCAACTGGTAGATAAACGCCATTTTGAGTTCGTGCGTGTGGTCGAAGAAAGGAGCGCCACGATTAAGTTGTTGGCAGCCCTGCGGAACTGCAGACGATGGTGTGCAATTGAAGGTTAACCCGTTTTCCCACCCTTCATCATCAATATAGCTGATGGCATGTGAGTACGTGTAGGCTCCTTGCACGAACACCCCAGAGATTACTTGCCTCCTGAGTGAAACCTGCAGCGAATTGTAATGTGAGTCCAGGTAACCTTGATATTGGAATACCGAGCTAAAGTTCCGAAATTGCGACAAGGGCTGTCCTGACCCGCCTGCTCCAAGCGGCGCAGCATTAATATTTCTGCCATTGAGCTCATGCACAAGATGGTTGCCAACATAACCGACGGTCAGGAGGATTGACTTTGGCAGCTTCCGCTCGACAGTTAAATTCCAAGACTCGACGTAAGCTCGTTTAAATGCACCTGGTGCGAATGACATGAGTGTCGCATTGGAGGCTGGTGTCAACTTGCCAGTTGAGATATCCGGCCCTTGGACGATTGGGACACCCTGTTGCCAAGTATTATACGGAAGAAAACGGCTTACCGAGCTGGAGGGCACAAATTGGCTTATCCCAATTGACTGAGGATAGGCACCCCGCATAGGACGCACCATTGGCAAGGTATCGAATGTGATGCCAAAAGCACTTCGGATGACGGTGTTATCGTGCCATTGGTACGCGATCCCAAGCCGCGGAGCGAAATATTTCTTGCTTGTAGTTATACCGAGGTGAGGTGGATTGCCCCCCAATCCTCCTAGCAATAGCGTGTTGGTCGTTGGATCGTACAACTCATCTTTTATCGCTCCATCTCGTGTCATGAAGGGATAGTATTCCCAACGCAGTCCAGCATCTATTGCCAAGTTGTGCCTAGCTCTCCAATGGTCGCCGACATATAGTGCGGTCTGCCATTCCTTGGCATTATTCTGAATGAACTCCAGCGCTTTCTGCACCGAACTGGTCATCCCCAAATTGAATTCAGCTGCTGAATTCCATGGCCCAGGGGTGAACCCAACCGGCGCCAGAACGCCGTTTTGCATAGCAT
>JAJXZM010000254.1 GCA_021780055.1 Acidobacteriota bacterium | reverse complement strand
GCCGTACACTCTCCCCCAACCGTCATCACGTAAACATTACCTTTATAAACAGTCTTTGAGCGCTGCACCAAGAACATTTTCCAATGCAGAAATGTTACTCACGAGATAGGATTGCAAGCTTTGAGAGATGGACGACGTGTTGAGTGGACGAACAGGTTAGTCTCCACTCGTCCCGGAACCAGCCCTCTTCGGGTCTCCGCTGCCACCGGTATGAGCTCCGCTTGCATCGGGAGATTGTATGATAGCCATCGGAACGCGAGCAAATGCAACCTCATTGGCGGCGGCATCGATCACGTTCACCTGCATCCAGTAGCGGCCCGGCGGAAACTTGGCCAAGGGTATCTCAGTGAAATAAGATGCGGTCCCCACACCCGACTTGCCTGACTTGGCCGGGTACGGGCCTGCCTGAGAAACCTGGATACCGTTCCGAAAAAAAATGAGTGCCATCGACGGAGGCATCGACGATTGGGAATGCCTGGTGGCTTTGGTGGCCGAAGCCGGCTTATTCGCGTATGACTGAAGATAAACGTACAGGTTCTGGTTGCCGTAGAACACCCGGGTAACACTTGGCAGGATCGCCTGGGAACCGGAGTCAAGAGGGTTGTCTTCCGCGCTCATCGCCCACGGACCACGCTGTGGTCGAGTAGGAGGTTTCTTCGATAGCTCGTTTGACACCACTACAGAACTTAGCGCCAGTCCCGTCTTACTCACCGGAGGCAGGACCAGTTGTTTTTCAAAAGTGCCCATCTTTCCCGTCATGTTTTCTCGTGCTACCACTTTCAGCTTGTAGGAGCCGGGCGGCAGCACCAGTCCACCCTCATAGAGGATGTTCCCCTTCAATACCGATTGAAAGGTTGAGGCGTCCAGTTTTACAGGCAGTGTATCACGCAGGGTGCCCGCCACCTTGCCGTGCGAATCTGTGGCACGCCAGGCAAAGTCAAACTGCGTTTGGTGGACGGTTGAATGCTGACGGAACGGAATCGATGAGCCAGGAATTTTAGCCGCCAGGACCACGTAATAATGACCGTCGGGCTGCAAGAAATAAGCGGTCTCGACCGCCAACGGAAGATCGAGGAAGGGCGCTTCTGAGTTGAGGGCATCGGAGAGTTGTAGTTCCTTCTGTTGACCCGAAGAATGCCCGAAACTGACAGGCGCATAATACCCCGGACGGGCCTCGACCTTAAGGCCATGCCCATCAACCACGTCAACCCGAATATGGCGATATCTTCCGTCCGCTTTAGTATTCGACGAAGTGTAACCAATCAAGTAATAGGTGGTGTTCTCCTTCTGCACGTACTGGAAAACCGGGGCGAAATTGTTGAGGTCCGTGAACATGCGCCCACCCGTTTCCGTAGCCAGAGTGGAGAGAGTCTCCCGGCTGTTGTGTATGGAACTGATCTGTGATGACACAGCGCTCGCAGTGTAGATCGCGGTCCCGGAAGGGCTGGCCGCTGATGCGCCGCCACCAGGCGGCATGGCCATCAGACCACGGGCATCCGTGGTGTAAAAAGAGACGTTTGCCCGGTTCGCCGCGTCAATCGTGGCCTGGAGCTGCGCTTCGTTGTCCACGCCAGTCTGCTCAATCCCACTTGAAAAGTGGATTACAGATTTGCGTCCCGGCACGGTTTGCAACAGATCGGCCAGTGATTGCAAGGCTGAAAGCTTCTCATCCGTATTGAAAATGTTGAACTCGGTTTCATCCGGAGTGAACGCATCTCCCGTATCCTGCGTCACTACTTCATTGCCAAACGAATCCGTCCCGCCGGCATCTCCAACGCTTCCATTCGACGCCAGAGTGGACGACTGGCCAATCTGAATGCTTTTGATCGCCTTCGACAGCGCGTCGCGGTCATTCGTAAAGTCCTGAAGAACTTTCAGATTGCTTGAATAAGTAACAACGGCCACCAGGTCCGCTGGTGTCATTCCTGTCTTCAGGAAGTCCTGCGCTGATTGAAGCGCGCGCAGCAGATCCGGAATCTGCATTGAGGTGAGGTCAAAGAAAAGAACAATCAACCGATGGTTCTGCACCATCTGGCGGTAAGTTTCCTGCGGTGTCGTCCTGGGCAAAGCACCCAGGTTGATCTCCGCCGGCTTGCCGTTCTCGCCCGACTCCTGTGCAAGCTTCTGAATGTTTTCCAGATCAAACGAATTGATCCGCTGAAGCACTCCGTCTTCATAGACCTTAAAATCGCTTTGCTTAAGGTCCGTGACGGGATCTCCCTTGCGGTCCGTTACTCGGACGTCCACCAGCACTTCATTTGTGGATACCTTTAACGTGTACCCCTGCGCAAGGTTCTGATAGCCAATCTGACTGGACGGCGGCGCGGCCTCCTGTCCCTGGCTTTGTGCGGCCAGAGCAAGGCGAACAGTCGCGACTCCCAATACGACAACCGCCACAAGTGCCAGCTCGACCACAGGTCCACGAGAACCATATCGAGCGTCTCTCCTACGAATAGAACAACGGCGCATAGCAACCTCAGAAACTAACTGACCAGGGGAGAAATAAAATAACCAGCTTCCAAAAGTTTCTGCCCTCAGAACCGGAGTCTGAACGATAGGGTCATGGTTCTCATTGAACCCACACCGGTCACCCGCCCGAACGTGTTGCTGTTAACAGTCGTTGACAAGCCCGAGTAATTCACGATGTTGAATGTGTTATTCGTCGCAAGGCGGAAATTAGCCGTGATATTTTTCTCGCGTGAGATCGTGATCAAGCGGTCAAGACCCATGTTGAAATTCACTGACTTCGGTCCCGGGACGGTGTTCCGGCCGGCGTTTCCGAATTCTCCCGCAGCGGGCAACGCAAAAGCGGCCGTGTTGAAGTACTTCAACGTTGATTGCTCGGATGAAGAAAGCGTTACGGGGAGTCCAGTGGCATCAGCGCGCAAGCCTCCAAAGGGAGCAAGCCCGCTCACATTGTTACTGGCATTGCCACCAACGTACGCTGTATAGGGAAGCCCCGAACTGATTGAAGTGATGTCGCTAAGCGACCAGCGGCTGAGGAGTGCTGACAGCACGCCGCGATTTCTGAGGAAGCGCCCGCGCTCACCGAAAGGCAACTGATAACGTAGGAAGGCTCGCACGCTATGCGTGGGATTGAATCCGGAAAGGGCCCACTCCGCGCCCAGATCGGACGGATTCTGCGCGGGAGCCAGCGGGCTCACCGCCGCCGAGATCGCTGATCCTCCTCCCAAGCCTCCGGGGCCACCTCCAAAAAATCGGGAAGTTGCTGTCCCGCCCACGCTCGAGGCATTATCTTCAGCCTTTGAGTAGGTGTAGTTCAAGAAGAAAGAGAAGTCACGCCGCGAGAAGTGCCGCAAGCTCACCCGTAACCCATTGTAGAGGGAAGATGCGCCTGACGTGTCGTACTCGAATGGCAGCGTAGTTGAGGCCAGGGCGCTTCCGACACCCGGCACCAGCAAAAGATTCAAGTGCGTCCCGCGCGTTCCGATATAAGCCACCGAAAGGATATAGGACTGGCTGAGGTCCTGCTCGAGCATCACGTTCCAGCTTTGCGCGTACGGCGTAAGGAAATTGGGATCGACGGCAAACGTGTTGCGCACAGTGGTTGAATTGATGCTGGGGAAACCGTTCTGGAGCGTCAGGATCTGTGAAGGGCTTGTCACCAGCGTGCTTGTAGTGGCAAACGGGGACTGGTTCACAAGGTTGGTCACCAGGTTCTGGTATATCGACTCATCGTAAAAAATGCCGTAGCCCGCGCGCACCACTAGTGTGTGTGAAATCCACGGCCGGTAGGCAATACCAACGCGCGGGGCCACGTTCTCAGGGTGTCCATGCAGTAATGAATACGGCAGGCTTCCCGGGTTCTGTCCCGTAACCACGCTCGCTGTCGAAAAATTCGGCCCCAGCGTCAGGTCCGACAAGTGGCCGTATTTCTCGGTGAAAGGCGCCGCATATTCCCATCGCCCTCCGAGGTTCAACGTCAGATGGTCCGTCAACCGCCAGTCATCCTGCCCGTAAACGTCGTAGCGGGATGAGCGCAGATAGTTCGCGGGGATGCCGAAGCGTTCGGAAGTCGTTTGCGGAAGGCCGAGCAGAAAATCAGCAAAGTCATAGCCCGTAGCGTCGACTGGCGTTCCCTGCGCCGTGAAGTCGCTGGTGCTGTAGCCGGTGAAGGCAAAACTGCCTGCCGCTTCCGGGTTTGTGAGGGAGTTCAACTGAATTCTTGAAACCTCACCGCCAAACTCAAAGTTGTGTTTTCCCACGCTGTAAATGACGGAATCTGAAAAATGTAGCGTCTGGTCGCGGGTCAGCGAGGGACTCGTATCGTTGAGCCCGCTGAAATTCGTATAGCTGATGGAAGGCAGGCCCCAATCCATGGGGTCTTGTGAAACCCCCTGAATCCCCAGTTCCCCCGCAATGTTCTGGTTATAGGAAAAGGGATTTGTCACATAGGTCCGCGCGCGGTTGAAGTTCACAGCAAAGTTGTTTACCGTCTTGCTGTTGAAGTTGTGCGTCTCCGTCACACTCACGTTCTGCCTTCGCGTAGTTGTCGTGGACGTAATATTCGGGAACCCCGTGATGCCGTCGGCGTGGGAGGAATCGTAAAAATACATCACCGCCAGGTTGTCCTTGTTTGAAATCTCCTGACCCACTCTTGCCATGAACATCTGGCTGCCTGTTGGGAGTGAGAGTTGCACGTGGTAGTTCTGCACCTGACCCGGCAGGTTGGGCAACGGAAGGTATTGCATCAACCCAAGAGAGGCGGAGTTCAACAACGACGAGGGAATCACATTCCCCGGAAAAGCGGTTCGCGGCCCCAGGGACGGCGTCGGCTGATAGATGATGGGCATCGTTCCAGCACTCGCTCCCGATACAATTGTGGTTGCTGAAAAATCACCCTGGCGCTCTGCCGCCGTAGGAAGCGACGCCAGGATATTTTCAGGAGTAGTGCCGCGGTTAATATTGAAATTCACGAAGAAGCTGGTCTTGTTGCCACCATTGTAAATCTTGGGAATATTCAACGGCCCGCCAATCGAAATACCAAAAAGTTCTCGGTAATAAGGCACCTGCGGCTGCGCGGGTGTGTTTAATGGATAAGGGCGGGCATCAAAGGAGGAGTTGGTATAACTGTCAAAGATGTTTCCCCGAATGCGGTTGGCACCGGGTCTGCGGAAACCACCAAAGAAAAATACTCTTCCGCCGCCGCCTCCGCCAAATGGTACGCCTTCCCCACCACCCGATCCACCAGGCCCGCCGGGTCCCCCTCCAAACCTGAAAAACCGGCCCCTGCGCCCACCGCCCATTGGAGGAGCGGCAGCGTTTACAACGTTGCCGGCCAGCAAAAAGGAGTTACTCGCGCCGGCTGCGCTCGCAAGGTCACCCCCGAACCCAGCACTTTGCTGACCTCCCTGGCCCGTTCCGGGACTTCCTCCCGAAAAACTCAAGCCGCCAGCCGTATCGTTTTCACCACCTTCGGCCAAAATGCTGTTCAAGTCCCCGGCATTTTCCTGACCCATTTCCCCTTGCTGGCCAAAGGACCCGCTCGCCGTCCCTTGGCCCTGTTGCGGGAATTGGCCGGGACGAGTGCCAAGTCCTGCCCTTTCTCCAGGCCCACCCTGGCCCATACGCGCACCAAAATT
>JAJXZM010000176.1 GCA_021780055.1 Acidobacteriota bacterium | reverse complement strand
AGGGAACACTTCTTCAAAATTTTCGGCCGCCCGTCGCGCGTTGTGTGTTCCATGGCGACGATCACGCGTTTGGCGCCGGAAACCAGGTCCATGCTGCCGCCCATGCCTTTCACCATCTTGCCGGGAATCATCCAGCTTGCCAGATCGCCCTGTTCGTCAACTTCCATGGCGCCCAGAACCGTCAGGTCAATGTGGCCGCCGCGAATCATGGCAAACGATTCGGCGCTGGACATATAGGCGGTGCCCGGAACCTCCGACACCGTTTCCTTTCCCGCGTTGATCAGGTCGGGATCGACTTCCTCTTCAAGCGGAAAAGGCCCCACGCCAAGCATTCCGTTTTCTGTCTGCAGAATCACCTCGATACCGAGTGGAATGTAGTTTGAGACCAGGGTGGGAATACCGATACCGAGATTGACGTAGAAACCGTCCCGCAGTTCCTGTGCAACGCGCCGCGCTATCAATTCGCGCTTGTCCATCAGGCCTTTTCCCTCACGGTCCGCCGCTCGACCCTTTTCTCGTAATGCGCGCCCCGGAGAATCCGGCTGACATAGATTCCCGGAGTGACGACGCAATCGGGGTTCAGTTCGCCGAGTTCGACCAACTCTTCAACTTCTGCGATGGTCACCTTGGCCGCCGTCGCCATCATGGGATTGAAATTACGCGCAGTCTTGCGGTAAATCAGGTTTCCCCATCGGTCGCCCTTCCAGGCTTTGATGAGGGCAAAGTCAGCGGTCAGGGCGCGTTCCAGCACGTACTTGCGGCCGCCGAATTCACGGACCTCTTTGCCTTCCGCCACGACGGTCCCGACACCAGTCGGAGTGTAGAAGGCCGGAATGCCCGCGCCGCCGGCCCGAATGCGCTCGGCAAAGGTTCCCTGCGGATTCAGTTCCAGATCAATTTCATGATTCAGCACCTGGTCTTCGAGCACCTTGTTCTCGCCCACGTAGGTCCCGATCAGTTTCCTGATCTGGCGGGTCTGGAGAAGCGGCCCCAGGCCGAAATCGCTGACGCCGGCGTTGTTGCTGATGACGGTCAGATCCCGCACCCCTTTTCGCTGGAGGGCCGCGATAAGATTTTCCGGGATTCCGCATAGCCCAAAGCCGCCTGCCATGATGGTTGCGCCATCAGGAATATCGGCAACGGCGGCATCGGGACTTGTGTAAACCTTGTTCATGCGGCCTCCGTCTTCTGCTTCAGCAGAGATCTCAGGCCAAGGTTAAGTCAGCGGTCCTGTTCAATCCTTCTCGTGCAGCCTTTCGCGCAGCTTGCGCGCCTGGTCAAACTCGTTCTCAAGCTCCCGTGTGCTTAGATGTGTCTTTATGGTATCAAGTTTCTGGATCATTGCGTCGAGTGCAGCCTGAATATTTTCAATGTTGGTCAGGCAGATGTCGCGCCACATCGAATAGGGGCTTTCGGCCAGGCGCGTGAGATCGCGGAAACCGGAGCCGGCCAGTTCCAGCGGCAGTTTCGCCTGGCCGGCCTTCTCCGCCACCATGCCCGCCAGACCCGTCGACAAAAGCTGCGGCATGTGCGAGAGATAGGCCACCGCCACGTCGTGGCTGGCGGCGTCCATCACGTAAGGCTGCGCTCCGATCGATTGGATTAGACGGACAAACGCTTTTGCGCGCTCGTCTTCCATTTCGGCCGGGGACGATGGAACAATTGCATAGCAGGCGTTTCGAAACAGGTCTGCGTCGGCATGCGCAAAGCCGGATCGTTCTTTGCCGGCCAGGGGATGACCGCCCAGGAAAAGCGGGCCGCCGGCCGGCGACTCCGTTGCGCGTTCCACGATTCTCTGCTTGGTGCTGCCCACGTCGGTGATCAGTGCGCGCGACGGCGCCGACGATTCGGCGAACGGGAGCAGATCGAGGATTTTTCCAACCGGTGTTGCCAGAATCACCAGGTCCGAATTTCGTACCGCCTCGTCAACGTCTTTTGCGGCTTCGTGAACGGCGCCGGATTCGATTGCCTGCTCCAGAACAGCAGGTGCGTCAAGCCCCACGCGATAGGCCGGATAGCCCAGCTTTTTCAGCGCCAGGGCCCATGAACCTCCGATGAGGCCCAGGCCGATGATGGAGATCCGTTTGAAGAATGGTTCGGTAGGTTCCACGAGGAATCACTTCCTTGCGCGGCAGGACTCAGACGGTGCGTCCCACCGCGGGCGCAATCATTCGCAATTCTTTCATCAACTGTTCAAACTGTTCCAAGTAAAGAGACTGCGCTCCGTCGCTCACCGCCTTTTCCGGATCAGGGTGGACCTCGATCAGCAGTCCGTCGGCCCCGGCGGCAACGGCGGCGCGGGCCATCGGTGGGACCTTATCACGCCGGCCGGTACCATGCGAGGGATCGACGACAATTGGCAGGTGCGAGAGTTTCTGGATGACCGGAATGGCGGAAATATCCAGCGTGTTGCGCGTGGCGTTCTCGAATGTCCGAATGCCGCGTTCGCAAAGGACAACATTGTAATTGCCGCCCGACATGATGTATTCCGCCGAGAGCAACAGCTCTTCAATGGTGGAGCAAATGCCGCGCTTCAGCAGAACCGGCTTAGAAACCTTGCCGAGTTCCTTGAGCAGGTTGTAGTTCTGCATGTTGCGCGCGCCCACCTGGAGGATGTCAACCAGGTCGATCATGGCGGGAATCTGCGTGTGGTCCATGACTTCTGAGATGACCAGAAGGCCATGCCTGTCCGCAGCCTCGCGCATCATTTTGAGGCCGGGCAAGCCCAGCCCCTGAAAGCTGTAAGGCGAGGTTCGGGGCTTGAAGGCGCCGCCGCGCAGGACGCGCGCGCCGAGGTCCCTGACGCGGGATGCTATGACATTAATCTGCGCTTCGTTTTCAATGCTGCACGGGCCGGCCATCACACAAATCTGATCGCCGCCGACGGTAACGCCCTTGCCAAGTTGGATGACAGAGCCTTCAGGACGGAAATGGCGGCTGGCCAGTTTGTAAGGCGCCGTTATTCTTACCACCTCATCGACGCCGTCAATCAACTCGATGTCGCGCGTGTCAAAGTCGATCTTCGCGCCCACGGCCCCAATCACTGTCTGCCGCATGCCGGTTGAGCGGTGGGCGTCAAAGCCCATTTTCATCAACCGGTCGATGACGTGCTGGATTTGTTCTTCCGTCGCGCCTTCTTCCATTACCACGACCATTGCTGTTACTCCTTGGTTTCTTCCGCTTCCACCGAAGACTCCATCGAGTGGCGCTCCAGGGACCTGGCCTCATCAATGATACGTTCAAACAGCCGCCGGACCGCCGCATCATCGAGCGGACCTGGATTTGCCTTCACGATATTGCGCAGGATTTCCGCCTCGCGCTCCGGCTGCCAGGAATCCATGCGCAACTTTTTCTTCAGATGCCCGATTTCCACGGCGCACCTCGATCGGTCGTTCAGCAGCTTCACCAATTGCTGGTCAATCGCATCGATTTTTTTGCGCCAGTCTTCCAGTTCGCTCATGCAGGTGAACTCCCAGTGCCTTCTTTGAGCCAGCGCACATAGCGTTCGATGGCCGCTGCGCCCTCGTTGGAGAAATGTTTTTCAATCGTTCGAACAACCGCACTTCCTACAACCGCGGCATCCGCCAGCTCCTGGACGGCGCGGACCTGTTCCGGGCTGGATAGCCCAAACCCGACCGCGAGCGGCAGATTGGTTATCTTCCTTACCCGCTCGATCAGGGGCCGGGTGCTGTCGGAAATTGTGCTGCGCTCACCCGTGACGCCTGCCCGCGCGATCAGGTAAAGGAAACCTGTCGAAATGTTTGCGAGGCGCTCAAGCCGGTCGTCGGTTGATGTGGGAGCGGCAAGGAAAATGGTGTCCAGGTTCCATTTCCTCATCTTTTCAATATAGTCCCCGGATTCTTCAGGAGAGAGATCGACGGCGAGCACGCCGTCTGCGCCGGCCTCGCTTGCGTCCCGCGCAAAGTCTTCCAGACCGTATTGCAGAATCGGATTGTAATAGCTGAAGAGCACAAGCGGCAAATGGACGCGCTTTCTCCATTCCGGGATCGCCTGCAGCACTTTGCGGAGTGTTGTTCCGCCGGCGAGGGAGCGTTCCGACGCTCGCTGGATGACGGGGCCATCGGCCAGCGGGTCAGAGAATGGGATGCCGAGTTCGATGATGTCAGCGCCTCCTGTCTGGATTGCGGCCAGCAGGTCCCCTGTGGCTTTGAGGTTTGGGTCGCCGGCGGTCACATAAATGACCAGGCCTTTGGCTCCCGCCTCACGAAGCTGTCGAAACTTCTCCTGAATTCGCGATGTTGAAAGAATAGGCATATCGAGTTCGATCAATTCCCGGCCCGTCTTACAAAATTCCCGCGGACTGAAAAATCCCCAGGTCCTTATCACCACGGCCCGAAAGGTTGACGACGAAAATTGCATCTTTCCGGGCGAGTGGTGCGCGTTTCACCACCTCCGCCAGTGCGTGCGAAGATTCCAGCGCCGGAATAATCCCTTCCTTGCGGGCCAGCAGACGCGCAGCCTCCAGCGCTTCCTGGTCTCCGGCATAAGTATATTCCACGCGACCCTGCTGGTGGAGCGCCGCGTGCTCCGGTCCGACGGCCGGGTAGTCAAGACCGGCTGAGACCGAATGGGTCTTCGCGATCATGCCGTCCGCGTCCTGGAGGACGTAAGTATAGGTGCCGTGCAGCACTCCCGGTTTTCCGCCGGAGAACCGCGCCGCATGCTCTCCCAGATCGAGCGAACGCCCGCCGGCTTCAATGCCGACCATCTTGACCTGAGCGTCGGGGATAAAGTCAAAGAACAGTCCGATGGAATTGCTGCCGCCGCCCACACAGGCGAAAAGGCAGTCTGGAAGCCGTCCTGCCATTTCAAGAATCTGTTGCCGGGCTTCCTGCCCGATGACGCGCTGGAAATCACGCACGATCATGGGATAGGGGTGCGGTCCGAGCACGGAGCCCATGAGGTAGTGAGTGTTTTCGATGTTCGTGACCCAGTCGCGCATGCCTTCATTGATGGCATCCTTCAGCGTTTTGGAACCCGAGGCGACAGCAACCACTTCCGTTCCCAGCAGTCGCATGCGGAAAACATTCGGCGACTGCCGGGCCATATCTTCTTCCCCCATGTAAACGCGGCATTCAAGACCCAAAAGGGCCGCCACCGTTGCCGTGGCCACTCCGTGTTGGCCGGCGCCGGTTTCAGCAATCAACCGTGTCTTGCCCATCCGCACCGCAAGCAGACCCTGGCCGATGCAATTGTTGATCTTGTGCGCACCGGTATGGAGCAGGTCTTCGCGCTTCAGGTAAATCTGTGCGCCGCCCAGGTGCTTTGTCAGCCGCTCCGCATGGTAGAGCGGCGTGGGCCTGCCAGCGTAGTAGCGCAGGAGCCGCTTGAATTCAGTCTGAAACGCGGCGTCGTTTTTGGCGTCCTGGTATGCGCGCTCAAGCTCCTCGATGGGATGCATGAGGGTCTCCGGCACGTAACGCCCGCCGAATTCTCCGAAGCGCCCGCGAACGTCAGGCCATGTTGTTGTCCGTTGCCCTTCCGGCATTTTGCTCACTTCCATTCCAACCCGGATGAATTAGCAGGCTGATGAAAAATGGGCCTACTTAGAAAAAGTCGATTGCTGGAGCAGCGATTTTGTGCGATCGGGCGGGTTGCTGCTTTATTTCCGGCGGCCCTT
>JAJXZM010000026.1 GCA_021780055.1 Acidobacteriota bacterium | reverse complement strand
TGCTATAATCGACCCCAACAAAATGAAAGAACATCTGAACGACAACGTAGTAGTGCTTGGCGCAGGGATGACTGGTCTAGGTGCAGGCCTGTCTGGCCTTCCGGTCTTTGAAGCTGCAGAAGATCCTGGAGGTATCTGTTCCTCGTACTACATGCGACCGGGAGGCGGAGAGAGGTACGCCAGCGCATCAGCAGATGATGAGTGCTATCGATTTGAAGTGGGCGGAGGGCACTGGATTTTCGGCGGCGATGCCACTGTCCGTCATCTTCTGCGGTCGGTTACAGAAGTTCGCTCATATGCGAGGAAGTCCTCCGTGTGGCTTCCACAGAAAGAAGTTCTGATACCCTACCCCATTCAGAATCATCTGGCGTGCCTTGGCTCGGAACTTGCCGCCCGATGTCTGCGTGAGATTGTTGAGGCTGCCCGCGTGCAGGAAAAGGTCCGCACGATGGGCGACTGGCTGAAATCAAGCTTTGGCCAGACTCTATGCGAGCTTTTCTTTTTCCCGTTCCACAACCTCTATACCGCTGGCCTTTACGAGAGGATTGCGACCCAGGACGCATATAAATCGCCGGTTAATCTGGAACACGCCATTCAGGGGGCTTTTAGCTCATCTCCGGCTGTCGGGTACAACACTACCTTTATTTACCCAGCAGAAGGGCTCAATGTGCTTGCGCAGAGGATGGCCGCAAGGTGCGATATTCGCTACGGAAAGCGCGCCACAAAGATCAATCTAGCCGATAAAGAGATTTTCTTTTCGGATGGGAGCAACGTTCGGTATGGGGCGCTGCTGTCGACTCTCCCGCTGAATCGAACCCTTGAAATGGCCGGTTTGGAGCTTCCCGTAAAACCGGACCCCTCGCCCTCGGTCCTGGTGCTGAACATTGGAGCGGTCAAGGGGCCGCGCTGTCCGGAAGATCACTGGGTTTATGTCCCTGCCAGCAAGGCTGGATTTCATCGCGTTGGATTTTACAGTAACGTGGATGCTTCTTTCCTGCCGAAGTCGCTCCGAAAAAGTTGCGAGCCTGTGAGCATCTATGTGGAGCGTGCCTACCCCGAAGGCATGAAACCGGATGCCGCCGAAGTATCAGCCTACAGCCGGAACGTCATTCAGGAATTGCAGGAGTGGGGCTGGGTGCGTGAAATCGACGTGGTTGACCCGACTTGGATTGAGGTGGCTTATACCTGGTCATGGGCTGGGTCCCAATGGAGGAAGCAGGCACTTGCCGCCTTGGAAGCACGCGATATTTACCCCGTGGGGCGATATGCCCGCTGGGTTTTTCAAGGTATCGCGGACTCCCTTCGCGATGGTTTAATAGCAGGGGGGGCAATGACCGCACTTCAACAAAGGATTCCTAACCCCAATTGCGCCCAAGATGCGCACTCACGGTAGATACAATCTCAAGGCACCGTCTGACATGCTGGAAGGGCTAAAGCCATTAGTTCACCGGGGGCTGAGGAGTTCAGTAAACAGGAACGTCCTGTCTCTTTATTCCATTCAGTTCGCCAATTACCTCCTGCCTCTTATAACGGTTCCGTATCTGGTACGAATACTGGGGGTCGAAAGGTTCGGGACTCTGGCATTCGGACAAGGATTAACGTCATACTTCAGCGTGTTAGTAGGGTACGGATTTGATTGGTCAGCGACCAGGAAAATTTCGGTCGAGAGAAGCCGGTCTGATGTTGTCGGTCGTGTGGCTGCTAACGTCTGGGCTGCAAAATTCCTGCTTTACACTGTTAGTTTCTTGAGTCTCATGCTGCTGATTCAGTTGGTACCAAGAATACACGAAGTTTCGGCACTCATGATCGTATTGTTTGGCGGAATTCTGGGTGCTGTCCTCTTTCCGACATGGCTGTTTCAGGGACTGGAACGGATGGGGCCCATCTCAATCATTAACTTGTCGGTTCGTGCCCTGGTAGTAGTAGGGATGTTCATTCTTGTCCGGAAGCCGCAGGATTTCATAATTTATGCAGGGCTCAGTTCCGCTGGAACAATAGTAGCAGGCTTATTGGGGGCAGGAATTGCCTTTCAGTCTTTCAGGCTGAAGTTTATCTGGCCCACTTGGTCGGGAATTTGGGAAAGCCTCCGCGAAGGATGGGTTCTTTTCCTTTCCAGCTCAGCAATCGTTCTTTACACCTCAGGAAACGCATTCATCCTGGGCCTGATAGCCAGCGATACGGTTGTTGGCTACTTCACTGCCGGAGAGAAAATCATCAGGGCAATGGTCGGCGTGCTGGGACCGCTGTCACAGGCGTTGTTCCCGAGATTCAGCAGGCTGGCAAAGGAATCCAAGGCCAAGGCTCTCCTTTGGGGCAAGAGACTTCTTTTCGCGATGGGAGGGACCGGGCTGTTGCTGTCCATCATGACTTTCGTCGGCGCCGGTCTCATCGTGAGGGTTGTGCTGGGGCCTGCCTACCAACCATCTGTGTCCGTTGTGCGCATTCTTGCACTGGTACCCTTCCTTGTTGCTGTCAGTGGCGTTCTCGGCGTTCAAATAATGATCCCGTTTGGCCGCGAGAGGGCAATCTTCCTGATCGTGCTTGGGGCGGGTTTCCTGAACGTGGCGCTGGCCTGCATTCTGGCGGATGTCTGGAAGGCTGACGGGATGGCCGTGTCAGTGCTAATAGCTGAGAGCTTCGTCTCGTTGGCGCAGTTTGCTTACCTGTGGAAGGTCAAACTGAATCCCCTGTGGGGGGCGAGTCTTCCTGCCGAGTCGGAGCCGTATCGAACATGCTGAGGTCACAGCCACTAGAAGAGCTGAAGAGACGCATGGCGAAAGCCCTCGTGATGGTCGCCAGACCGCTTCGCCGGCTAGCCAGCCGTGCGTGGTTTTGGGCTAAGTATGGATTCCTCCCTCCCCCTGAAGGTTCGGACTTAGTGGGATACGAGGTGTTGATTGATTATATGAAAGAAAACCGAGCACTTGAACTGCCTGGCGACGTGGTGGAGGTTGGCGCCTTTTGCGGCGGGGGCACCTACAAATTTTCGAAATCTTTGTCGCGAATGGCAAGGGGAAAAAGGGTCCATGTGATCGACTGTTTCGAAATAGAATTCGACAAAACGGAATGTACTGCAGGAACCCAGATGGCACAGCTTTATTCGCGGCACTTGAAAGGAAGATCTCAGAAAGATGTGTTCTCCAGAGTCACCCGAGGTCTGCAGAACGTGGAAGTCATTGAGATGGATTCCATGTGCGCAAAAATTTCCGCAAATGCAATCTGCTTTGCGTTTATCGACGGGAACCATGCACCAGAATACGTCCGGAATGATTTTTACCTGGTATGGGATAAACTGGCTCCGGGTGGTGTGGTGGCTTTTCATGATTACGGCTACGATTTGCCACAGGTAACAGCCGCACTGGACAAGTTGTGTACAGAGCATCGAGAAGAGATATCTAAACGGTTCATCAACAAAGAGAAACACATCCTGTTCATTCAAAAGCGGTGTGCCAGTGAGCAGTAGCCCAGCCGGGGCGAAGACCGTTGTAATTGCAACAGGCTTCATTGCGGAGATGCAGATCACCCCAATCAAGTTGAAATGAGCGCTTCGAGTCTCAAGTCAAAGTGGTGAACATGAAAGAGTCGTTGGTGGCCGGTTCCAGCAATCAGCCGCGTATTGCAGCCGTAGTGGTCACTTACAACCGTTGCTCTCTACTTGAAGGGTGCCTTGACGCCCTCCTCAAGCAAGAGCGTCCTCTTGATGAAATCCTAGTGATCGATAACGCGTCTACTGACGGCACGGCAGAAATGTTAGAGGAAAAGTATAATGGCAAGGTTACACACGTTCGACTGGAAGAGAACGTAGGGGGAGCCGGTGGCTTTTACGAAGGCATTCGTCTGGCATATGAAAAAGGCCATGACTGGACTTGGGTGATGGACGACGATGTCGAACCCGCGTCTGACGCGATGAAGGCCTTAGTCGAATCGCCGGCGTTTAGGGATTTATCTGTGGGGTACCTGGCATCTCTTGTTCTTGATTCAAACCTTAAACCTCAGGTTTTCCCCTACAGACGGCTCAATCGGCTTATGGAACCATGCCCGGCAGTTAATGAAGACGCACTGCGACAATCCCTTGTTCCCATTGAGGCTGCGGGTTTTCTTGGGGGTTTGATCCGGCGAGAAGCAATAAGCGCAGTAGGGCTTCCGTTGAAAGACCTGTTTATTTACTGGGACGACACAGAGTTTATCTACCGGATTTCCAGACAATATAAGGTCTTCCTTGTACCTTCAAGCAAAGTCGTTCACAAAAGTGCCTGGGTACCACCGCGGCGGCGAAAGTTTTCTGATTTTTGGAAGAAAGGCTCTGGTGTCCCGTTCCCACAGGCATGGCGCACATATTACGTTGTCCGCAACACAATCTTTGTACGGACAAGATACGTAAAGCCCTGGATTGCTCCCTTAATTCCGGTGACAACTCTGATAAAGCCAGCTGGAGTTGCCATCTTTTTTCGTGATCACAAACTTGCAAGATGCAAGCTTCTATGGAAGGCGACCATCGATGGGATTCTAGGCCGGCTGGGCAAGCGCGTCAGCCCGTAATAGTACAGCGGGCCGCAGTTTCCAGATTGCAGGTTCTGAAAGGGGACCTCCTGGGTGCGCATGAAAATGACCTTGTGACAAAAGGATTGGAAAGGCAAAGAAGAACTACAGTCAGGAATACGGTAAGGTGGTTAATGCGATTTAACGTGCTCCGGAAACTTTGTACAGTACCCTTTCATATGATTGGATTTCGAAAATAGCGCATGCTGCCGGGGCTTGCAGGAAGTCAACTTGAATGAATTTGCAGTATCCTTGGGCGTCGCGGCGATCATCGCTCTGATCGTCTGGCGGTACAAAACCGTTTTTTGCCTCCCCTTTTTCTGGGCGGCCCTCTTCGCGTGCATATATTTGGGGCTTCTGCAAATTCGCGCTCAGTCCGGAGGCTCTTCTTACATCTATGCCGCCGGGGGCTTCGGAATCTACTTTCTTGGCCTCCTCACGGCCGACCTTCTTTTTGGCCTCGTGACCGGCAGCGCAAGATTAAAGAATCAAGGCCGGCGTCGCGGTGGCAATTTTCAAGAACCAACCTCGAAACCTGAGAAAGAACCCCAGCCAATCAGAATCAGGCTGTTGTTTCCAGTCCTCCCTTTGAACGTGGGGCTGTTTGTATCCCTTTCCGCCGCAACTGTTGTCACGCTCCTCTTTTTTGCTTTTCAGGGAATACCGATCCTTTCGAGTTTCCCTGCGCTCGCCTGGGTCCAATCAACAAGCGGCATCGTCAATCGGCTGATGACTGTATTCGGGCCGAGTTGTTTTGCGGGCCTCGGGCTCGTCGCTTGGGCAGTACATCGCGAAACGGGGTCCCGCACGGCGAAGAAGTTGATGTACCTGGGACTGGGACTTTCAATCATCGGCCAGGGGCTGCTTGCGACCAAGAGTGCTGCCATCATGGTCTTCGTGTGGTTTAACATTTTGCTCTACTACATGAACAAAAAGAGGGAACTGCTGAGAACGATATTGCCGCTGATCATCGTCGTGGTTCCAGTATCGGCAGCAATCGTAGCGGTTCGAATGGTGTCGGCTCAAGGATACTGGGAGACTGCGGGTATCTTTGAAACCTATTACAAGCGACTGACGACTGACGCCGCGGAACCATTGGACTTCACCTT
>JAJXZM010000129.1 GCA_021780055.1 Acidobacteriota bacterium | reverse complement strand
GAGAGCTTCCCGACGTGACTTATGCTTACCCAAGGCATAGGCTACCATGGCAGCCTATAAGCGCAGCCCTCATGCTTGCTTGCGGCATCGAGTTGGCCCTGGCGAACTCTTGCGCAGCCGGTAATTACCGTTCCATTGTGATATCATCGCAGGTTTAAGCGGGCACGTCGCATGAGTCTAGACACAGGCAGAAGGGTCCTTGAGATCGAAGCGCGCGCCATTGCCGAGCTGATCGGGCGGCTGGACGAGCGTTTCGAACTCGCAGTGGAAACCATCCTGGCCTGCCGCGGCCGCCTGGTGGTGGCGGGCATGGGCAAGTCCGGCCTGATCGGACAGAAGATTTCAGCCACTTTTTCCAGTACCGGAACGCCGTCATTTTTCTTGCATCCCGCCGAAGCTTTGCACGGAGATCTGGGCCGCCTGGTTGCGAACGATGTGCTGATGGCGCTTTCGTACAGCGGCGAGACGGAAGAGTTGCTGCGCCTGCTCGATACAGTCAAGCGCCTCGCGATCCCACTGATTGTGCTGACGGGCCAGCCGGCCTCGACGCTTGCGCAGGCAAGCGACGTGGTGATTGACGTGAGCATCAGCGAAGAAGCCTGCCCGTTGGGTCTTGCTCCCACGGCATCCACCACGGCGATGCTGGCCGTGGGTGATGCGCTGGCGATGGCACTGCTGGAGCGGCGCGGCTTCAAGGAAGAGGACTACGCGGCGCTGCATCCGGGCGGGGGACTGGGCGTGCGCTTGCGGCGCGTCGAAAACGTGATGCACACCGGAGACGAGATTCCGCGGGTAAATCCGGAGACCACTTTACCGGACGTTATCTACGAAATCAGCAAGAAGAAGATGGGTCACACAGCCGTGGTGGACGCAGATGGCCGACTCGCAGGTGTGATTTCAGACGGCGACCTGCGGCGTTTTTTTCAGCACGAGGGCAACCGTGCGCTGGAGCATTGCGCAGCCGACCTGATGACGCGTACCCCTGTGTCTATCGGACGCAAGGAGCTGGCCACGCGCGCGCTGAACGTGATGGAAAGGCGGCGGATCACTTCGCTGATGGTGGTAGATAACGAGGGCCGCCTCGAAGGCGTGGTCCACATCCACGACCTGTGGCAGACCGAGATGTTTTGATCCTGTCCGCTACAAGTACCAGTGCGTCTGAAGCGCACCGCCCGCTTTCTGGCCCTGTGGTTCTCTGCGATGGTTCAAAGCAAAAAACATCCACTAGCGCAGTGTTAATACAAGAGCCGAAGCGTCAAGAAGTGAGCGCTGGGCTACAAGACTTCAGGAGGAACATGCCACTTAACTTACAGCAAGTCCGGCGGCGGGCCCGAAAGATCAAACTGCTGCTGCTAGACGTTGACGGCGTCATGACCGACGGCCGCATCTATTACGTGCCGCGGCCCGAAGGCGGAATGTTTGAAACCAAAACCTTCCATTCCCGCGACGGCATCGGCATTCGCTACGCGCGCGACGCGGGAATCAAGGTTGGCATCATCAGCGGGCGCGGGTCGGACACGGTGCGCTATCGTGCCGCGGAGCTGAAGCTGGATTTTGTTGAGGAAAATAGCCTGAAGAAGGTCCCTCCGTACGAGCGCATTTTGCAGGCGGCGGGAGTGAAAGACGAAGAAGTCTGTTTCGTGGGTGATGACCTGGTGGACCTGCCCATCCTGAAGCGCGCTGGACTTGCCGTGTGTGTGCAGAACGGCCATTCGCTGCTGCGGAAGCATGTTCACTACGTGACAAAGGCCCCGGGCGGCCAGGGGGCCATCCGCGAAACGATTGAGATCATTCTGGAAGCGCAGGGTAAGTGGAAGCCGGTGGTGGACCGTTACCTGAACGCAACAGAAGAATAGTGCGCCCGGACAGGTAGCAGCCTTCTACACCAGCGCGACGGCCCGGATGGGCGAGCCGGAACCCTGCCGTATTTTGAGCGGCAGAGCGATGAACAGAAAGAATTCCGGAAGCTCATCGAGGCGCGTTAGATTTTCGATGATCAAGACCTCTTTTTCGAGCAGCAAGGGGTGGAGGGGGCGCGTATCCAGCGCTGCAGGTGGGTCGGGCGACAGCGTATCGACGCCGACGGCCGCCACGCTCTTGCTGAGAAGATACTCCGCGGCTTCTACGCTGACGCCCGGCCAGTCCGCCAGATAGCGACGGTTGTTTGGCGTCAATCCCCAGTGTTCCGACCATCCAAAGTTAAACAGCACGATGTCGCCCTTTTCGATGGCCCCGTGCTCCGCTTCCCAATGGTGAATGAAGTGTACTGAGATGTAGTCGCCTTCCTTTAGCCCGCGGCAGTCGAGCCGCACACCGCGCCCGATCAAATGGCCCGGTGCGATCTGCTCAATCGACTTGTGCGCTTCCGGATTTCTGTCACTCAAAAAGTGTACCGGAGCGTCTACGTGCGTCCCGTTGTGCTCGTGTACCTGCACCTGGTAGCTGAGCGACCTGCCGCCCAGTTCATACGATCCCCACAGGTTGTGGAAGAACTTGGAATGGGCGGGGAAGTTCGGCATGCGCTCTTCGAGCGTCTGGCTCAGGTCTACGACACGGGCTTGCCTGATGCCGGTGATTAACGTTGTGAGGTCCATAGCGAAGCGTCCTTTCGAGAAGAAATATTTTTATCCGGTTGCCAGAACGGTCCTCAGCGCGAGGTACCCTGGCTTGGGGGACGAAAGATCATGGCGGCCAGCTTTGCCACGGTCTCACGCGGAGCAAAACGCTGGACAAAAACCAGGGATTTGTTGAGCAGACGAGGAACCACCAACCCTCCGCCCCGGTCGAGCGCCCGAAGTGCAGCGTTCACCACCTCTTCCGGCGCTTGCATGCCGCCAGGCATGTCGCGCACTCCGTAATTGCCGGCCTCAAAAAAGTTGGTGCGCGTGCTGCCCGGGCAGAGCGTAACCACGCGGATGCCGTGTGGGCGGACCTCTTCGGCCAGGCCCATCGAAAAGCTGGTGACGAATGCCTTGGTGGCGGCGTAGGTGGCCGTGTAGGCCGTCGGCTGAAAGCTTACAGTGGACGACACATTGATGATGACGCCCTCGCGGCGTTCCACCATTTCCGGAAGCAGCAGGTAAGTGAGTTCGGCCAAGGCGTTAATGTTCAGGCGAACCATGGCCATCTGCCGCTCCAGCGGCACTTGCCAGAATTCCCCGCGCGCTCCGAATGCCGCGTTGTTCACCAGCAAATTGATCGACAGGGTGCGTTCTTTGAGGATGGCGGCAAGCTGCGGGGCCGAGTCACGCGCGCTGAGATCAGCGGGAATGATTTCAACCTTGATTTCATGGTCGCGCGCCAACTCGGCGGCGAGGTGGCTGAGCTTGCCTTCCGAGCGTGCCGTCAGCACCAGGTTGTGGCCGCGCCGGGCAAGAGCCCAGGCAAAGCATTCGCCGATTCCGCTTGACGCCCCCGTAATCAGTGAGTATCTGCCGTCAGCCATTGTTTTTCTTTGCGCGGGCACTCTTGATCTTACGCCGGGGACGGCCATTGCCGCCGGCCGCTGGAAGCTTTTCGTAGTCGGGATTGCGGTGGCGCGAGCCGCTGGCTATCAGCTTTTCGGCCTCTGCACGGGTCGCAATGCCGCCGCGGGCGCCAACCTGGGTGCAGTTCAGCCCGGCCATAGCGTTTGAAAAGTCGAGGATCTGTTCGATGCCCCATCCCTGCAGCAGCCCGTAAGCAAAGGCCCCGTGGAAGATGTCGCCGGCGCCGGTAGTGTCCACGGTTTCAACAACGAATCCCGGAGAGTAGTAGAAGCGGCCTCCGCAGTAAAGCAGCGCGCCATCGCGCCCCAGCGTCATTCCTGGAGCGTGCATCTTGTACTCTCGGGCCATATATTCCAGGACCAGGAACGGGTCGTTCTGCCCGGTAATGGCTGGAAGGAAATTGGCGGACGCGATCATGTAATCGATCAACGGGAAGAGTTGCTCCACCTTTTTGTATACAGTGTCGAGATCCGCCACCACTGGAATTTCAGCCTTGTGTGCCCATTTGGCGGCTTGCGCACACGCGGCGGCGTCACAGCCGTCGACATGCAGAAGCCTGGCCGTGGTGACGGTTTCCTGTTTCAGTTCCTGCGGTGTAACCGCCAGCCGCTTGTCGCGGTCCCAGAAAACGGTTCGTTCGCCTGTGGCCTGGTCGACGATGATAAGCCCGAACTGTGTGGCTGCGCCCGGGGTGACGCCCGTGAATTCGATATCTACGCCCTCTTCTCGCAGACTTTGGAGCTGGAATAGTCCGGCTTCATCTTCGCCGACCTTTCCAATGTATCGGGTCGCGAGGCCAAGCCGCTGGCAGGCGACGAGGGCTGTGGCCACCTGCCCTCCGGCCTGGCGGGAAAGAGATACCACACGCTCCTTCCCTCCCAGCGGAGGAAATTCGCGGACCATGAGGACAGAATCCGTTGCATTCAGCCCCAGGCCGACAACGTCCACTTTCTTTCGTCGCACCTGATTTCTCCTGTAAGAACAAAGTATTGGATGCTATCGCCGAAGCTCTTTCCGCTGCAACATAAATCTGCCGGCTGGCGCAACAGACCATGGAAGAAATTCTTTTCAGCTTTTTCCGGTTCCGGGCCTTGATGCCTTGCGGATCATTTGGATTCGTGTCCGCCCTGGCTTATGGTATCTTGGATGCTTGTCAATTTCGGCTCATCCAGCTAGTGTGACGTCGGCTAAATTAGAAGGCCTCTGTGGCTGGAATCCTGCGCTAAGGAGTGGTCCATGGAAAAGGTCAGGGTAGGCATCATTGGATCAGCTTTTGTTTCAAGCCTTCATGCAGAAGCCTTCCGCGAAGTGCCGGAAGCTGAACTTGTAGCGGCTGCATCGTCGAACAAAGCCCACATTGAAGATTTTGCCGGCAAGTGGAAGATTCCTGTGGCCCTGACGGACTACCGCAAGCTGGTGGAGAGGAAAGATGTGGACGTGGTCGTGGTGGGAATACCCAACGATCTGCACCGTGAGGTGGTGGTGGCCGCGGCCGAGGCCGGAAAACATATCATCCTTGAAAAGCCCATTGCCCATACTCTGGACGATGCCGATGTCATGATTGCCGCATGCAAAAAGCACAACGTGATGCTGATGTACGCGGAAACAATCTGCTTCTCGCCCAAGTACAGTCGGGCCAGGAACCTGGTTGCAGAAAAGGCCATTGGGGAACTTTACATGGCCAAACAGAGCGAAAAGCACTCCGGGCCGCATTCCGACTGGTTCTATGACGTTAGCCGCTCTGGCGGAGGCGCCCTGATGGACATGGGATGCCATGGCATCGAATGGACCCGCTGGGTTTACGGCAAGCCTAAAGTCAAGAGTGTGACGGCACATTGCCAGCTTGTTTACCACAAGGGCCGGACCAAGGGTGATGACAACTGCGTGGTTGTTGTTGAGTTTGAAAATGGCGGCATTGCAGTGATTGAGGATAGTTGGGCCCGCCACGGAGGCATGGATGACCGCGTGGAACTGCTGGGGACCGAGGGCGTGATCTACTGCGACCTGCTCCGCGGCAGTTCGATGGAGACCTACAGCAAGAACGGTTACGGGTACGCCGTGGAAAAAGCCGGCGGAACACAAGGATGGACTTTCACGGTTTTTGAGGAATCCTACCTTTACGGGTTCCCGCATGAGATGCGCCATTTTACGCGTTGCGTGCTGGGTGAAGAGAAGCCAATGGAAACCGGCGAGGACGGCCGCGCTACTCTCGAAATTATTTATGCAGCCTACGAATCGGCTGCCACCGGCAAGCGGATTACCTGGCCTTATAAGCCTGCAAATCCGGGCCAAGTGCCCGTCACCCCCTGGCTCAAGCGTTAGGCGCTCTTGTCAAAGACAGACCTTAGTAACGGCGAGCTGAAAAACCTTTGACATTCGAAAGAAATAGTACTAAAAAGAAACCTATCGTAATTGGCGCAGGGACAACGTGCCATCGCCAGCTAAGGCAAGTTCCCACACCGAGCAAGTATTTCATTAGAACTTCGACTTTTTAACTGTAGTGAAGGAGGCAGGGGAGTGAATGAGACGAATGAGGGGCGAGGCCATCTGAGCTTTGCGGAGATTATGTCAGAGCCCAGTGTCTGGGCTTCGACCTTGCGGGATCTTGAAGAACACGGCCGGTATGCGGAGGTTTTGCGACCGCTCCAACCGGCGGATGAGTGGGTGTTTGTCGGATGTGGGTCGAGTTACTACGTGGCGCAGGCGGCAGCATGGAGTTGGACCGTGGTTACGGGCCAGCGGGCAAAAGCCGTCCCGGCCTCGGAACTGCTGTTTTATCCCGACCAGGTGCTGGGAAATGCGAAATGCCAGCCCGTATTGATTTCCCGTTCCGGGCACACCACTGAGATGTTGATGGTGGCGGATTACCTGGAAAAGCAGCGGAACATCCGGACACTGGGGATCAGTTGCGCAACCGGACAGGAACTGGAAGGGCGGGCGACAGCCACTCTTTTGCTTCCGGCCGCGGACGAGCGCAGCACCGTGATGACCCGTTCGTTCAGCACCATGCTGCTGAGCATGCAGGCCCTGGCAGGTTTTGCCGCGGGGCGAAACGACTTTCTGCAGGCACTGAAGCAGATGCCCGGTCAGGCCCAGCGGGCGCTTGAACGGCTGCAGCCGCGCATTGAGAAGTTTGGGGGCGCCAACGAGTTTGCGGACTATGTCTTTATGGGCCAGGGACCATTTTTCGGTATCGCTTCCGAAGGGCAGTTGAAGGTGACGGAGATGTCCTGCTCTTACGCGCAGGTTTTCCATACTCTGGAATTCCGCCATGGCCCGAAGTCGATTGTGAGCCCGAAGACGCTGCTGACTTTCTTCCTGGCTGAGAGCACAGGCACGTCCGAGCAGGAAGTCCTGGAAGAGATGAAGGAATTGGGCGGCGTAACACTGGTGATTACCAACCGCGCCAACGACAAAGTTCGACAGGCCGCCGACCTGCTAATTGAGCTGGAACTGGACGTTCCTGAAGTCGCGCGGCTGGCGCCCCACGTGCTGGCAGCGCAGTTGCTGGGCCTCTATCTGGGGTTGAAGCGCGGGTTCGATCCGGATCAGCCACGGCATTTGAGCCGAGTGGTGGTGCTGAAGGGAAAGGCCGTTTAGGGGAAGAGGATGGCGCAATTCGATGTGACGGTTGTTGGTGAACTGAACCTGGACCTGATCCTTTACGGTTTGCCGGATGAACTGGAACCGGAAAAGGAACTTCTGGCAGACAATCTGGCCCTGACGCTGGGCAGTTCGTCCGCTATCTTTGCCCACAACCTCGCGGTGATCGGCAACCGCGTCGGGTTTATTTCGCGGATCGGCACGGACCCGCTGGGGAAGATCGCGCTCGAGCGGCTTGAATCGGGCGGCGTGGACGTCAGCTGCGTGCGGCGCGTCGAAGGGCCTACCAAGTCAGGATTGACTGTCATCGTGACGGGAACGGCAAGCCGGCGCATTCTGACCTATCCCGGCGCGATGTTTGAGATGGATTACGACGATCTCGATCTTGACTATCTCCGTTTGTCCCGGCATTTTCACCTTTCATCCTTTTACCTGCATCGGGCGCTTCGCCCACGAGTAGCGGAACTGTTCGAGCAGATGAAGCGGGCAGGGCTGGGCACGTCGCTTGATACCAACGACGACCCGGAAGACCGCTGGCAGGGTCTCGATGACGTTCTTCCTTTTGTGGACGTTTTGTTTGTGAACGAACGCGAGGCCGGCAAGCTGTCGGGCGAAGACAATACTGAAGCTGCGGTTGAGAAACTGGCCGGGAAGGTAAAGGCTGTGGCCATCAAGCTGGGCGCGAAGGGTGGCTGCGTGCGGCAGGACGGGCAGGAATGGACCCACGCCGGTTACAGGGTCAACGCCGTCGATCCGGTGGGCGCCGGTGACAGTTTTGATGCCGGCTTTTTGCACCAGTACGTCCGTGGCGCAGACCTCAAGACCTGCCTGGCTTACGGCAACCTGGCGGGAGCATTTTCAACCACGCGGCCGGGCGGAACAGAAGCGTTTCGCGAGCGGCCGAAATGGCAGGAGTTTCTACAACAGCATGGGGATGAGGCGGCAGCATGAAAATTGATTTTCATACACACCCGGTACTGATTCAGGAAATGGTGGACAAGTATCCGAACTACGCGCGGATGGCGCGCGATGTTTTCCAGATCGGCAACAACTTCCAGCCGCTGGAGACATTCCATCTGCAGATGGACGTTGCAGGCATTGACCTCGCGGTCCTGCTTCCGATCGACTGCGAAAGGGCGCGCGGCGACGCCGTCAGCTCAAACGAGCAGGTGGCCGAATTGTGTTCCATCAGCAATCGCTTTATCGGGTTTGCCAGCGTGGACCCCCTAAAAGAGGGCGCAGCAAAAGAATTGGAACATGCCGTCAAAAAGATGGGAATGAAAGGGCTGAAGCTGGACCCGGCGCTGCAGGATTTCGAGCTCCGCGACAGCAAAGTCTACGCGCTGTACGAGGCTGCGGCGGGTTTGAACATTCCAGTGCTGGTCCACACCGGGATGAGCTGGGCGCCTTCCACGCTGATCGAGCGCGGCCATCCGATGCTGCTGGAGGAGGCCATCGCGCGTTATCCCAAGCTTAATTTTGTTCTTGCGCACTGGGGCTGGCCGTGGGTTTGGGAGGCTACTGCGCTGTCGCTGAAGTATCCAAACGTCTATCTTGACACCTCCTGCCTTTACTACGACAGCCCAAGAGAGTTTTATCAGTTTGTTTTTTCAAAACAGATTCCGACTACGGTGCTCGAACGCAGCCTGCGCAACCGGATGGTGTTTGGTTCAAACTATCCGCGGGTGGAAATCAAGAATATGGTACATGCGCTTGGCGCGCTGGCTCTTACCGAAGGGTGCCTGAACAAGATTTTTGATGAGAACCCCAGGCGGTTGCTGGGCCTCAATTAAGAGCGGGGAACAAGGCGGAAAACCAGTCATGATTATCAAACTTGAAAAAATCAAGGTGCAGACACGAAAGCCTGAAGAGGCGATTAATATTACGCCGGAGGTGGAAGAAGTGGTCCGGAAGACGGGCGTGAAGCAGGGGTTGGTGAATGTGATGACCTGCCACACTTCTTCGGGGCTGCTGGTGACGGAAGGCATTCCATGCCTTGAAGAAGACATCCTTACGCACTTCAGCCGGCTGTTCCCTGAGGACGAGAACTACCACCACCACCGCTATCTTGATTACGACGGCCGCCTGGGTTTCAATGCAGAAACTCACCTGAAAAGCATTCTGGGCGGCATCAGTTGTTCTTTTCCTATCGAAGACGGCAAAATCGTCCGCGGCTCGCGCCAGACCATTTATTTCATGGAATACGATGGGCCCCTCCTTCGAACCTACATGGTCCAGGTGATCGGCGAGTAAGGCCTTCTTTTCAGCCCTGATTCTGCCGCGAATAAACAGCATGCGTAAGTGATGTGTCGTGCGCGTGCCTCTTGGTAGATATATCTGCACCTTTTCTGAAAACCAAACATATAGGAAATAAACGCAGGTATTCATAACTTAATTGGATTGACACCCGAAAGTCTTCGTGATAAATAGTAATCGTCACGCTCTGAACGGCGATACGAACAGTTTTGCAAATGTTGATTTAGATCCGTTCTGTTTGCGGACATTATTTTTATGTAAGAGTTGGGAACTGTCGCCTTAACCGTCCCAGCGGGAAAGGCGCTCGCCTTCATTTCGTACCTAGCACTACCGAAATTGTAGGGCACCCTGTAAACAGGGGCTGGGGCGTTTTTTCTTACATTAACTCAATTTGAATACTTATCCGTTCATCGGATTGATTGCGCGTCGGCGTGGGTCTCGATTGGGGGATTTCATGTTGCAATCAAGCAGGAGAATTTGTGTAGCTCTGTCACTTTTGTCTTTGGCTGTTTTGTTGCTTGTACCGTCTGCTGTATGGGCCCAACGCGATACGGGATCCATAGCAGGCACGGTCAAGGATCCCAGCGCTGCCGTTATTCCCGGCGCGAAAGTCACCGTGACAAATGTGAACACGGGTACGACTTTCACGACTAAGACCGGCCCCGACGGCGAATATGTTGCCAGCCCACTGCTCATTGGCGAGTATAAGGTGAGCGTGGAGAAGGAAGGTTTTAAGACCACGGTAGTGGGCCCCTTCGCTATCCAAATCCAGCAGAGGGCGGCGGTTGACGTTACTCTGCAGGTAGGACAAACCGTTCAGACGGTTCAGGTGCAGTCGACGACGCCGGTCCTGGAAACCCAGACATCCAGCCTGGGACAAGTCGTCAACAACAGGCAGGTGGTTGACCTGCCGCTCAACGGACGCAATTTTGTGCAGCTTGCGCTTCTCACAGCGGGAACTGCGCCTGCTGAACCGGGTTCGCGTGACCAAGGCGCATACGGGTTCAGTGCTAATGGCGGTCGTTCGCTTCAGAACAACTTTCTCCTGAATGGAATGGACAACAACTCAAATCTTACGGACTTGCTGAACGAAACCAACTATGTAGTCGGCCCGCCTGTTGATGCCATTCAGGAATTCAAGGTGCAAACCAATTCTTTCAGCGCCCAGTTTGGGCGTGGCAACGGCGCAGTCATCAACGTGTCCATCAAGCAGGGCACGAACCAACTGCACGGCGATGTGTGGGAGTTCCTGCGTAATGACAAGCTGGACGCCCGGAACTTCTTTGACCAGAATCGGCCGCCCTATCAGCAGAACCAGTTTGGTTTCACGATTGGCGGCCCTGTTGCCATTCCTCATGTTTACAACGGCAAGGACAAAACTTTCTTCTTCGGCGATTTTGAAAGGTTACTGGTCCGCCAGGGTCTGACGTACACCTCGGTGGTCCCGACTGCGGCCCAGGCGTCCGGTGATTTCAGTAATCAACTGGATCTGACGTCACCCGTTACGGCAAACAACCAGCCCGTCCTGGATTGCAATGGGAACCCGACCTATGCCGGTGAAATCTTCAACACCCGCCTGACGCAGTTTGATGCAAATAGCCCGACCGGCCTGTGCGGCGTGCCCTTTATGACAACAGGTGGCGGCGTACCGGTCAACCAGATTCCCACGGCCGTGCAGGACCCTCTGGCGATGCGTTTAATGGCTCTTTACCCGGCGGCCAACGCCAACCAGCCCGGCTACAACTATGTCAGCAACCCCAAGAACCACATAAATCGAAGCAACTTTGATGTCCGTTTTGACGAGGTATTTTCGAATAAGGACACTTCCTTTTTCGTTCTTGATCGTCAGCAGCAGCCCAGCATCCTTCCGGGACCTTTTGGCGGGCTGGCGGACGGAAGCGGGTTCTTTAACGGAGATGAGCTGAACACCGGTTACAACTCAACGGCCGCCGAGACCCACATTTTCAGCCCCACTCTGATCAACGAGTTTCGGGCAGGGTATAACCGGCTCGAGTCTCAGCGGCAGAACTTTAACTCCAACACTAATGTTTCCGGACAACTCGGATTCCCGGGAGTTCCGTACGAGCCCGGCATCGGCGGCCTTCCCCAGCTCACATTTTCTGATGCCTCAACCTTGGGCAGCGCCACTTACTTGCCTTCCGACGAGATTCAAAATACCATCAGCGTGACTGATAGTCTCACATCGATTCACGGGAAACACACCATCCAGTTTGGCGGGGAATTTCGGCACGAGGAATTCACAATCTTCCAGCCCGCGGACCCGCGAGGTGGTCTTGATTTCGGGCCGGGGTTTACTGATAACCCTGCGGCGCCGGGCTCCGGAGGAAGCGGCATGGCTTCTTTCCTGCTTGGGTTGAGCGACGGCGGATCGATCAATAACCTTCACAATATCGATTACCTGCGTAAGAACGTCGCATTTTTCGTTGAAGACACCTACCGCATGACCCCGCGCGTAACGTTGAACATGGGCCTTCGCTATGACTTCTTCGGTACTGTCCAGGAGCGATTCAACGGCCAGGGAACGTTCAACTTCATGACGGGCAGCCTGATTATTCCCACCGATGCAGTCACCAAGAACCATCAGCCCTCCACGCTTACGCCGTTACTGGCATCGATTATCCCAGTCAGCCCCACCGGTTCTCGAGGGCTTATCAAGCCGGACTATAACAACTTTGCGCCACGTGTCGGACTGGCCATCAAAGTGACCGATAAGCTCGTTGTCCGCAGCGGTTACGGAATCTTCTACGGTGGCGAGGAAAACGGTCCGTACTCGAATCCCAGCCAGGGGTTCAACCCTCCGTTCTTCGTTACTCAATCGTTCAACACTCCCTGCGGAGCGGCTTCTTCAAATCCCTCCACGCTGAACTGCGCGATTCCCGATATCCAATACCTGCAGAATGGATTTCCAGCGAACGCGCTTGTGGACCCAAACACCCCGAGCCTGTTCAGCCTCGATCCGACTTTGGCAACACCCTACATGCAGGATTGGAACTTCGGCGTTCAGTACCAGTTGCCGGGGGACACGCTTTTCGAGGTCGCGTATGCCGGATCGAAAGGCACGCGGCTTTACGATTTCCTCAATGGAAACCAGGCGGCTCCCTCAGCAGACCCAAGCGCGCCTACTGCTCCGCGCAGGCCGTTTCCGGCGGTCGATTCAGGCATTAGCTTGTTCAGTTCGGATTCGTTTTCCACTTACAATTCGCTCCAGGTGAAGGTCCAGAAAAACTTTTCCCGCGGTTTCTCCGTCCTGGGGACCTATACATGGGCGCACTCGCTGGACAATTCCTCAAGCGCGAACCTGGGGGCTCAAAACGGCAGTGGGTTCCGTTACTTCCAGGACCGCCGCATCGAGTATGGAAACTCCGATTTTGACATCAGGAACAGGGCCGTGATCAGCGGCGTTTGGGAACTTCCTTTTGGGCAAGGCAAGCCCTTCGCAAGTGGGGCGAGCGGTGCTATGAATGAGGTTGTTGGGGGCTGGCAGGTTGCGGGTATTGCCACCTTTTCCGACGGGAACTGGTTTACCATCGGGGATTCTAATGGGAACTTCGCTAATTCCGACGGCTCCCAGAGGCCGGACACGATTGCGAATCCGAACGGGAAACCCTGCCAACCAAACACCTTTTTCAACACCTGCGCATTTGTCGATCCTCCGTTAGGATCGTTTGGAAATACTGGCAAGAACACGGTGGTGGCGCCCGGTTTCTACAATTTCGACTTTTCAATATTCAAGGAATTTAAGACTTCCGAACGCACACATCTGGAGTTCCGCTCGGAGTTCTTCAATATCCTGAATCATCCAGACCTTCAGCCGGCACAGACAGGGCCGCAGTTTGGCATTAACACAACTTCATTGGGGTCGCCGGAATTCGGCTTTCTGACTGGCGCCGGGGCTCCGCGCGAAATTCAGTTTGCCTTGAAGTTCTTCTTCTAGGTTGATAGTTGGTGACGGTCCGGTGTGGTGCCTTACCGAAACGCCCCGGTTTGGGGCCGTTTCCAAAGGGCCACACCGGACTGTCGGTTGTATTCAGATTTGCAATCCGCAGTTTCCCGCCTCATGGCGCGCAGGACCTCGACGATGGATAAGTTATCAGCCATGAGTTGGGATACCTTGCGCCCCAGTTGTTTCCTCAGTTGACCGACAGGCCGTGAAAGGACAAGGAAAGCCATGAGCGAAGATGCGAAGAAATCCCCACATGATTTTACATTGAGCCGGCGAGAATTCCTGAAGCGATCGTCGGTAGGAGGGGCTTCGGTCTTTCTGGCTCCGCATGTCGGAGTCGCGGCTCAAAGAGAATTTCAATCGGAACTTGCCACGGGCTGGCATCTCATTTCGGCCCGGGATGTTACGGCCTCTGATTCGGAAGTTTCCACGCCAGCCTACGACGCTTCGCACTGGCATCCCGTCCACAGAATGCCTGCGACGGTCCTTCAGGCGCTCGAAGACTCAGGGGTTTACAAGAACCTCTATGTCGGCATGAACCTTACGCAGACGGTACCGGCGGATTTGTGGAAGCATGATTGGTGGTACCGCACGACCTTCGAGGCGCCGGAATCGGAAGTCCATTCGCTGATCCTGAATGGCATCAATTATCGCGCTGACGTGTGGTTGAACGGCCACCTGATCGCCGACAACAAGCATGTTGTCGGAATGTATAACAGCTTTGAGTTTATTGTCTCCAGGTATATCAAGCGCGGCACTGCCAACGTGCTGGCCATCAAAATCACCCCGGAGCAGAAACTGCCGGACGTCAACGGCGTGGAACTTGCCGACAGCTGGCTTGACTGGATTAACTGGAAATACATCGGCTACCAGGATCCGGAAAAGCATATCGACATCTCCTTTGTTCCGGACCGCAACGCCGGCGTATGGAAACGGGTGTTCCTGAGCTCGACGGGCAAAGTCATGGTCCGGAACCCGTATGTGGTTACCGATCTCCCGCTGCCGAATCTCAGCCCGGCGCAATTGACCGTCTATTGTGATCTGCGGAACGCAGCCCCCGGGCCCGTTACCGGAACCCTGCACGGCGAGATTTCGCGCCCCGGCAAGCCAACCATCAGCTTTCAGCAGAAAGTGACGCTTGGCGCTGATGAAACCAGGGAAGTAGCGTTCACGGCGGAGGTCTTTTCGCAACTCACGGTCCACAATCCCGATCTTTGGTGGCCTTATGAGTGGGGCGATCCAGCGCTTTACCAGTTGAAACTGGAATTCAGAATCGACGGGCGTGTTTCTGATACCGCGGCCATTGACTTTGGCATCCGCAAGGTCACGCGGCACCGCGATTCTGACAACAATTTCCCCAAAGTTGGGACGGGCGGCAATTTCTATCTGAAGGTGAATGGTAAAGATTTTCTGATTCGCGGGGGATGTTACACGCCCGATCTGCTCTTCAAGAATGACCCCAGCCGCGACCGCGCGATTTCCGAGTACTCGAAAGACATGGGCATGAATATGCTGCGGTGGGAACTGAAAATCGCAGACGACACTATGCTCGACCGCGCCGACCGCGAGGGTATGCCGGTGATGCAGGGCTGGATGTGCTGCATGCAATGGGAGAAATGGAACCAGTGGGACGCGGAGGACCACTGGGTGGCGCTGGCCAGCCTGCGGGCGCGCATACGGAACCTCCGCCACCACGCCGCGGCTTTTATCTGGGCGGATGGAAGCGACGGCCGTCCGCCGGAACCAGTCCGCGGCCAGTATCATCAGGTCCTGAAAGAAATGCACTGGCAGAACGCTGTGGTTGATACGGTGTCCAATTTCAAGAAGGACACGCAAGGCCACACGTTGTGGGATGGGATTCACATGCTGGGCCCGTATTCGTGGCGGCCGCCGTCGTACTGGTTCGACCCGCAATATCCGGCCAGCCGGGGTTCGTGCGCGGAGCAGGGCGACAACGAATCGATCCCGCCGTTTGAAAGCCTCAGGAAATATATTCCCGCCGACAAGCTGTGGCCTATTAACGAGACCTGGTATTACCACTCGGGCGCCAACCGCGGCAACAGCACGCTCGAAACCATCCAGAAGGTTGTTGAAAAGCGATACGGTGCGGCCACGGGCGCGGAAGACTTCTGCAAGAAGGCGCAACTGGCCCATTATGAAAATACCCGCGCGCAATTTGAAGACTTCGCCGCCAACTCCTGGGCTACGCATAAAATGACGCTTTACTGGATGCTCAACAGCCAGTGGCCGTCGTTTTTCGGACATCTGATTGATTACTATCTGAAGCCCGGCGGCGCGTATTTCGGCGCGAAGAAGGGAATGCGGCCGGTCAGCATCGTGTTCGATTACTATGCCACGGGCGACCGGAAGACAGCGCATATCTACGTGGTCAATCAGACGCTGAAAACCCATCGCGGATTCAAGGCGACGGTTCGGTTCTACAACCTCGACGGGACCGTGAAGTTCTCGAAGGAACTAGCGGATTTGAGCATCGCGCCGAACGGGCGCGAACGCGTGATGTCCGTGCCACGCGTACCAGGCGTCACCCCGACTTACTTTGTCCGCTGCCAGCTTGCCGAAGGCGACGGCAAGCCAATTGTTGACAACGTTTACTGGCAGTCAACGACGGATGACGACCTGGGCGGGCCGCAGAATGACAAGGCCTTTATCCTGAACCCGAAGAGCTGGGCCGATTTTACAGCTCTCAACACTATGCCGAAGGCAGACGTTGGCGTTTCCGGCAGGCTTGTTCGCGGGGGTGCTGAGTCCCGCGCCGCCATCACGCTGAAAAATCATTCCAGCCAGATTGCATTTTTCATGCGTGCTGAAGTGACGAAAGGCCGGGACGGTGAAGAGGTCCTGCCCGTCAGGTACGAGGATAATTACGTCACGCTTTTCCCGGGCGAGTCACGCACGCTTTGGGCGAGGTTCCCCACGTCCGACCTCAAGAGCCAGAAGCCTCAGCTTCGGCTCGAAGGGTACAACGTCGGCAAACGGCTGGAAACGTTCGAATAGCCGTCGCGCGCGCGAAACCATGTCTGCATGCGGGGTCGCGCAGATAAGGTTCTTGCTGGAAAGTCGGAGGGATGCGGTTACGCGCGAGAAATGGTGGGGTATGCTTGCGGATTCTCGAAAGCTAACATACACTGCCGCTATGCAAAGCGGGTTTGATCATCGGACAACTTACGACGCGCTGATTATTGGCTCAGGAGCCAGCGGCGGCTGGGTCGGCAAGGAATTGACCGAAGCCGGCATGCGGGTCCTGATGCTTGAGGCGGGTCCTCCTCGCATACCGTCCCGCGATTTCACCGAACATGTGTGGCCTTACCAGCTGAAGTATCGCGGCTTCGACGATCAGCAGGCTCGCCTGACCGAGCAGCCGATCCAGCGTCTCTGCTACGCCTGTGACGAATATAGCCATCAATTTTTCATCAAAGATGCTGAGCATCCTTACACCTTCCCCGTGGACAAGCCATTCATGTGGATCCGGGGACGCCAGGTTGGCGGCAAGACTTTCTGCTGGGCGCGCGAAAGTTATCGCTACAGTGACTACGAGTTCAAGGCTGCCAGCCGCGACGGTTACGGCCAGGATTGGCCCTTCATCTATAAGGACCTCGAACCTTATTACGACAAGGTGGAGAGTTTTATCGGAGTGAGCGGATCACACGAAGGCCTAGAACAGATGCCAGACGGAAAGTTTCTGCCACCGATGAACCTCTCCTGCGGCAGCCTTTATGCCAAAAAGATTATTGAGAGTAAATTCGGCTGGAGGGTGATGCCGGACAGAGTGGCGAACCTTACGGTGCCGCACAACGGGCGGCCGGCCTGCCATTATTGCGATGAGTGCCAGCGCGGATGCTACACTGCATCTTATTTTAACAGCCCTGCGGTGACACTGCCGGCAGCCGCAAAAACGGGCCGGTTCACGCTGGTGAGCGACGCGGTCGTCAGCCATGTGATCGTCGATAACGAGGGCCGCGCAAGCGGGGTCCATTATATCGACCGCACCAGCCACGAGCACCGCGAGGCACGGGCGAAGGTTGTTGTTCTGGCGGCTAGCGCTCTGGAATCTACGCGCATTCTGCTGAATTCCACCACGCGGCGTTATCCCAACGGCCTGGGGAATTCCACAGGAGTGCTGGGCCACTACCTGATGGACCACTTTACACTGGAGGGGGCAGGCGGCATCATAGCGAGCCTGAAATCTTCCGTGCGTGAACCTACCGGCAACCCTTGCGGGTTTCTAATCCCGAAATACGCCAATGTGGCGGCTAACAGAAACAAGAATTTTATCCGGGGCTATAGATTTGACGGAGACGGAAGCCAGGAGCTTTACGGCCAGGCATATTCGATTCCCGGGTACGGCAAGGCTTTCCGGGAGAAGGTGAGGAAGAACATTCCTTACCGTTACGGCATGATGGTCCAGGGTGAAACGTTGCCACGCTATGAAAACTACGTCACTCTCGACAAGGAAAAGAAAGACGCCTGGGGGATTCCGGTCCTGCATATCCATGCCAGCCACGGAGAAAACGAACACGCCATGGCAAAGGCCATGCGCGAGGATGTGATGGCGATTCTCGATGCGTTGAAACTGGAAGACGTTCGGCCACCGGGGGAACACCTGAGCGTGTTTGGCAAGAACATCCATGAGTGCGGTACCGCGCGCATGGGTAATGATCCCAAGACTAGCGTGCTGAACAGGTTCAACCGCCTTCACGATGCGAAAAATGTATTTGTCGCTGACGGTTCATCTTTCGTGACTAACAGTTGTTATGAGCCGACACTGACCATCATGGCCATTGCAGCCCGCGCGGCTGATTACATTGCAGACGCTTATCGTAAGGGAGAATTGTAACTTGCTTTGACGGTTGCGCGGGACCTGGAAACATGTGATGGAAGACAACGACGACAAGAAGACCGCAAACGGTCGTGACAAGAAGAGCGGACTCACGCGCCGGAAGTGGCTGATTGATATTGGGAAGGCAGCCGCCGTGGCTGGAGTTGCGGGGAAGTCGTTGCCCTTCGACGCTGAAGGCATTCCTGCGACCGTGGCTACGAAAGACATTCCTAAAAAACTTCCGCCCGGCTTGTACAGTCCGTCCTTTGACCATTTAGGAAGCGCTCTGGGCAACGACTCGCGTTTCCATGCGATTCCTCCTGGCTGTGAGGTCGATTTCATTCGCCCGCGGACCGGCCCATTCGAACCGCAGTTCTTTACTCAAGAAGAATACAAAGTGATTCACAAGCTCACCGCCCTGATGCTGGGGGAGCCTGAGGACGGTCCTCAAATGAAAGGGCAGCCGACGAGCGAAGGCATCGTGGACGAGGTTGCCGAATGGATTGACCTTCGAACTTACAGTTTTGCGGGGATTCGTGAGGCGGCAGAGCATCTGACGCTGGAACAGATTGCGCTCGCCGAAGCGTACAACGGCGCACGCCTCCTGCATCGCATCAAAACGACGGACCCGCAGAAGACCTATAGGGCGGGCTTGGCGTGGATTGCTGAGGAATCAAACCGCCGGCAGGCGCCCGCATTCCTCGGTCTTATCGAAGAGCAGCAGATCGCCATCCTTGATCTAATTAGTGACGACCACGGCGGCGAGAATGCTGAAAACGCCGGCACGCGCTTCTTCCGGCAATTCAAGGGTGATGTTATTTCGTGCTTTTATACTTCTCGCACCGGTCTGAAGGAACTTGACGACAAGGCCAACCGTTTCTACGGGGAATCGCCCGGCTGCCCGTCGTCCTGAATCTATCGCCCGAAGTCTTGGCGCTAAGTCACGAGGAGAACCCAATTGCCGGCCGCGGCGGGGTCGCCTGTTATGGTGCAGGCTCGTGTATTGCCGGCATAACTGCTCCTGTTCCTGCTGCATCAAACAAGAGATTGCGCGGTGCAACTGTTTTGGCGCAGGGGAGTTCGGCGTTCCTGGCGGCCGTGCTGGGATCGGCGGGAATGAGCGTCTTTATATTGAATTCGCAACAGGGAGGGGGAAGAGATGGAGAATTCGTCACGACGCAAATTTTTGAGAAATTCTGTTATCTCTGTAGCCGGGGCAGTGAGTGCTTTTTCTGTTCCGAGCCTTTTTGCTGATCCACGGGAACCGAACATGACGTTCCCGACGCTTCCCCGCGAACGCCTTGCGGCAACGACCTGGACATTCAGGATGTATATCGAGAGTCCAACGAACCGCTGGCGGGATCCCAAGTTTCCTGGGATGGCTCTAGAAGATTTTCCCGCCATGGTGGCGGAAAAATTCAATCTTCACAACGTCGAATTGCTTGCGGACCATTTCCCGTCGACCGACGATGCATACCTGCGTGAACTGCGCTCTGCAGTTAAGAAAGCCCGATCACAAATTATCAATATTCCCGTTGGCGCCAAAGCAAGCCTTTATGATCCAAGTTCATCCATGCGCGGACAAGCCATCGATGATGGGAAGAAATGGATCGACATTGCGGCTGCGGTTGGTTCACCGAGTGTCCGCCTGCACATTGCAGGGGTAAAGGGAGTCGCTCCCGTGGCTGACCGGACGGCTGAGAGCCTGAAGCAAGTGGCTTCCTACGGGGCGCAGCGCAATATCATGGTGACCCTGGAGAATGATGATTTGGTGACCGAGGACGCATTTTTCATTGTGCGGGTCATTGACAAGGTCCAGAACCCTTTTCTCCTCGCTTTGCCCGACTTTGCCAATTCGATGCTGAGCGGTGATGCATCGTTTAACTACGACGCGCTGGCCCTGATGTTCCGCCATGCCTACAACATCTCGCACATGAAGGATTCTGAGGTAGGCGGGCATGATAAGCTTTATACAGTTGATGTCCAGCGCATCTTCAAGATTGCCGCTGCGGTGGGTTACCGTGGCTACTATTCGCTGGAATGGGAGGGGCGTGGCGGAGCGTACGAAGGGACCAGCAAATTACTGGCTGACAGCCTGAAATACCTCAGCTAATCGGCAGTGGGAAGATGCCGCCGGTGTGACGAAGCACGCCTTTGCCCTGATGGTCTTCATTCTTGAGGAGAATCAGATGATAGGAAGACCCAGGCTGCTGCGTGATTTCAACGCGCAGCAAATCCTAAAACTTTTGCGGCAGCATGGCCCGTGTTCGCGAGCTGATCTTGCCCGATATTCCGGGCTTAGCGCACCCACAATCTCAAGCGGTGTTGCCTATTTGAGACAGAACGATCTTGTCAAGCAGTTGGGGCCTGGTCCCTCGAATGGCGGCCGCAGGCCAGATCTTCTTCGTTTTAATTCCAAAGTTGGATTTGTGGCCGGTGCTGATATAGGGACTTCATTGGTAAGGATTGCCCTCGCCGATCTTGATGGCTCCATCGTGGGAAAGGATGCTGTTACCACAAACTCGCAGAGCAATCCCAGTCATATGGTTGCATTGATTGCGGATGGCATCAAGAACCTCCTCCTCCGGTGCGGGATACCATCGAAAAAGCTATTGGCCCTGGCTGTTGGCGTCCCTGGAATCACCGATGTCCAGAAGGGGACCGTGCTTTCGGCCCCAATTCTTCAACAGTGGTGTGAGGTCCCCCTCCGAGAGATCCTTGAAGATAAGCTCGGAATTCAGACGGCCGTCGAAAATGATGTCAATCTGGCGGCATTGGGTGAGGGCCGTTGCGGAATCGCGCGCGCCGTGAAGAATTTTGTGTTTCTGACGGTAGGATCCGGCGTCGGTGCTGGAATTTTTATTAATGGCCATCTTTATCACGGTGCCGATTGGGCGGCCGGAGAAATTGGATATTTGTACATACCAGGGACTGAGGAAAGTCCCCTCGCCATCCTGAAACCCGGTCCACTGGAAGGCCTGATCGGTGCCAAGGCGATTGAGCGCGCTTGGCGAAACTTGAGTGGGGGCAGCGGCGGAGATGGCCATAAAAGGGACTTCCCAATGGACGGGGGGGAAATTCTCGCTCTGGCAGAAAAGGGAAATTTGATCGCGGACAGAATTCTGCAACAGACGGCCCGTATTCTGGCTGACGCCATAACCAACTTATCGGTCGTGCTTAATCCCTCGCTGGTTGTTTTAGGAGGGCGCGTTGGCTCTCGGCCGGCGCTGTTCAAGGCAACGTCCCGGATCATTGAGTGCAACGAGTTTTGCCGGCCCCGTCTTGCCGTGAGTACATTGGCAGCCGAAGCTTCCGTCATGGGGGCCGTCCACCTGGCGTTGAGTGTGGCCGAGAAGAAAATCCTGCCTGAAGTCGAAACCATCGGGACGCTGGTTAGCCCCGAGCATACCCACCGCCAACATTCCCCGCGCTGACCGGGTGTGCGTTCCTTGCTTGAGCACGGCTTCACGAAGAACAAAGTCCAGGACTGATGGCGCCGTTTCCGCGTGGTTACGGTGGGCTGGAGTGTGACTCGTGGGCAGAAACAGCCTGCTGGCGTCTTTTGGCCTGGCTCCGGGGTGCTGCGGCCTGCGTCTTTTGGGCCATTGCCAGTTCACCGCGTGCTTCGTCCTTCAGGCCTGCCAGATAGTGGGCCATGGCTATCGTAGTGCAGATATACGGTGGCCTCGAGCTGCCCCAGGCCCTGAATCAGGGGGGAGGGTAGCGACTCCAAGGACTCGCTGACGCTTAATCGATTGCCAAATAGGACAAGTTGCCGAAGCGCGTCCCGCAGGCGGATGCGCTGGAAGAATGCCTCGATCAATGGCAGACCGGCGAAGTGAGTCAGGTCAACTATGCCGGTCGCAACGCAAGGACCTCGGGGTCGCCCAGGTATTTCTGCAAAACACCTTTCTTAATAAGGATTCAAAACAAATGTAAAAATAGCTATTCTCTCGCCCGGCGCAGCGGTATCTGCAAGTCTCGTGATCTTCATAGGCGCGGCATTCAGGCTAAAGCTGGCCCATGCGCGGGCAGAAATGAGCAAGGCCTTGGGGGCCAGTAGGAGACTAATATGTTTTTTTTTGCCAAAATAGTGAAAAGTGCTTGACATGCTAAATAAACTTTACTAAGTTTCGTATCGCACCAGTGCTAGGGACCCAACCCGGCGATTTCGTAAAAGGTAGTGTTTCATTTTAACTCATGCTCTTTCCGCCTGTAGACCGGGACGGGTCAAGCGAGTGAATCAAGTGTTGCTTGAGAACGTGTACCAATATGCACCGCGGAATTAGCAACTGGTGATGCTTGACTGGCATATTTTTGCGCTAATGCGTTTTGTCCTCAAAGGTCTAATCAAAAGTCCTAATAAGGAGGCAGTTATGCAGGGGACTGCACGTGTGCGATGGGTGTGTTCCTTGATACTTTTCTTGGCGGCAATGAGCATAGCCACGAATGGGGCCGCACAGTATGGTACTGCAAACATTGTTGGAACCGTGCGTGACAGTTCGGGGGCGGTCATCCCCGGAGCAAAAGTCACCGTGACGGAAAGTTCCAAAGGTTTTGTCCGCCACCTGGTAACCGGGTCGACCGGGGCATACGCCATTAACTCGGTGCCCATCGGGACCTACTCAATCACCATTGAAGCAACAGGGTTCATGAAGGTCGTCCAGACTGGCATAACTCTGGAAACAGGCCAAACGCAGCGCGTTGACGCAGTTATGAAGGTTGGTGCGGTTACACAAGAGGTGACCGTTCAAGGCAACTTGCCGCACGTTCAGACCGAGACGGCGGCCATTTCCAATGTAA
>JAJXZM010000496.1 GCA_021780055.1 Acidobacteriota bacterium | reverse complement strand
CGGAACAAATCAAGCGGGTCGCCGACGCTTCGCTCAAGCGGCTCAGAGTTGACGCCATTGATCTCTTCTACCAGCACCGGGTTGATCCCGAAGTGCCCACTGAAGATGTGGCCGGAGCTGTGAAGGACCTGATTCAGGAAGGCAAGGTCAGGCACTTCGGCCTTTCTGAAGCAGCAGCAACGACGATCCGCCGCGCGCACGCGGTCCAGCCGGTGGCCGCAGTGCAGAGCGAGTACTCGCTTTGGTGGAGACGCCCGGAAGAGGAGGTGATCCCGACTCTTGAAGAACTTGGAATCGGCTTCGTTCCTTATAGCCCACTGGGCAAAGGTTTTCTCACGGGCAAAATAGACGAAAGCGCCAGCTTCGACAAGTCCGACTTCCGCAGTCAACTCCCGCGCTTTGCACCGGAGGCTCTGAAAGCGAACCAGGCGTTGATTCACCTGCTCGGCAGTATCGCGGAACGGAAAAAGGCGACGCAGGCCCAGATCGCTCTTGCCTGGGTGCTTGCCCAGAAACCGTGGATGGTTCCAATCCCAGGTACCACCAAGTTGCATCGCCTGGAGGAAAACATTGGGGCTTTGTCCGTTGAGCTCACACCCGAGGATTTGAAGGACATCGATGACGCCGCCTCAAAGATCACAGTGCAGGGGGACCGGTATCCGGAACACATCGAGCGAATGACTAATCGCTGAACTGCAGGAATCGTAGTATCCGATTGCATGCTGGCTGCGCCAGCAGGCCGGAAACGCAGCCAAACGGATATCAAGGCGACGAGAGGAGTACAGAGAAATGGAAATCAAAAGAGTGGGGGCACAGCCCTCCAGCAAGGGACCGGATGAGTGGTTCACCGGCACCGTGCGAATCGATCCACTATTCCAGGCGCCCGATCCGGCACGCGTTCAAGGCGCCAGTGTAACGTTCGAGCCGGGGGCTCGGACGGCCTGGCACACGCACCCGCTTGGCCAGACACTGATCGTCACCGCAGGTTGCGGATGGGTGCAGCGCTGGGGATGGCCGGTTGAGGAAATTCGCCCGGGCGACGTCGTGGCAATCCTGCCGGGTGAGAAGCACTGGCATGGCGCTACTCCGTCCACTGCCATGACACACATGGCCCTTCAGGAAAGGTTCGATGGCAAGGTTGTTGACTGGATGGAGAAGGTGACCGACGAGCAATACCAAAAGTAACGCGGAAACCCTGCGCCGGCTGGGGACGCATTCCTCTCAACCCCATGGATTCTCGTGCTCTGGACGCCATGTTCCGTCGGCTGTCCCATACGGGCTGGCAACTACGACGAGATACCCGTCCGGGTCTCGCATCCAGCACTCCCAATGGTTCGGACCGCCGCTGTCATCCGGAGGGTTTCGATGCTTGGGCAGCACAATTTCCACGCCCATCTCAGCGGCGCGCTGCAAGACCGCGTCAAAGTCGTCCACTTCGAACCAGAGCAGGACGCCGTTTCCGTAGGGCTTGTCATTGCGGTTGCCAATCGGCCCATGGTGGTGTTCAACTTTGAAGCTGTGCAGTTGAAGAACCATCTGGCCATTCGAGACCAGTTGTTCGTATTGTGGGCCTCCATGGTAGCTCCGGCAGCCCAACAGGCGTTGGTACCACCGGCTGCTGGCTTCTACATCGGTAACTGCGATGAGAGGTTGCGGGCGCATTGCAGCACCATAATACATCCATAGCTGGCGAGCGGCCACGAAAGTAATACCGGTAATAGTCGCCTAATGATTCAAAGAGGTCTTTAAACCTGATATTCCTGGCAGTCTGAACAAGCTGTACAAGAAACCGGGATATGGGCCAATCGATCAGGGCTGGATTTAGCCGCAACCGAAAGTAGACAGGTGCATCAAAAATAGAGACCTGCAGGGTTGTTGCAAAGTCCGACATTCGTGATCAATGTCCTCTTTGTCGCGCTGCAATCCCGCGCACCTTGTACGTGCGTTAAATTTCTCGTTTAGGAGCGTAAGTATACATGTACAAAGCGAAAGCCTATTCTGCTCCCAGTTCGACATCGCCTCTTTCCGCAACGGTAATCTCGCGCCGCGACCCGTCTGAAAACGACGTACAAATCGAAATCCTCTTCTGCGGCATCTGCCATTCTGATCTCCACACAGTCCGCAACGAATGGGTCGAAGCCATGCCCACCACCTACCCCTGTACTCCGGGGCATGAGATTGTGGGACGGGTCACCAAGGTTGGTTCCGGCGTCACTAAGTTCAAGCCTGGCGACATCGCGGCGGTTGGCTGCATGGTCGATTCGGATGGCACATGCCCGGAGTGCCGCGCCAGCCAGGAGCAGTTCTGCCCGAATGTGACTCTCACCTACAATTTTCCTGACAAGCACCTCGGGGGCGTCACCTATGGCGGTTACTCCGACAGCGTGGTTGTTGACGAACGCTTTGTGCTGCACGTTCCTTCCAGCCTTGATCTCGCCGGCGCCGCGCCCTTGCTCTGCGCCGGAATCACCACCTATTCGCCCATGCGACACTGGGGCGTTACCAAGGGGAAGAAAGTTGGAGTGGTCGGCCTCGGCGGCCTGGGGCACATGGGAGTGAAGTTTGCGCACGCGCTTGGTGCGCACACTGTTGTTTTTACAACCTCGCCCGGCAAGAAGGAAGATGCGATGCGCCTCGGCGCCGACGAAGTGGTCGTCTCTCGCAACGGCGACGAGATGCAGAAACACGACGGCAGCTTCGACTTTATTCTTGACGCCGTCTCCGCCGATCACGACATCAACGCCTATATCAATCTGCTCAACCGGGACGGTAATATCACCCTGGTTGGCGCGCCCCCAAAGCCTCTTGGTGTTGCAGCCTTCGCGCTCCTGATCAGGCGCCGAAGTCTTTCCGGCTCGTTGATCGGCGGCATTGCCGAAACACAGGAGATGCTCGACTTCTGCAGTGAGCATAACATTACCTCCGATGTGGAAGTCATCCCTATCCAGAAGGTGAATGAAGCCTACGAGAGGCTGCTAAAATCCGACGTGAAATACCGCTTCTCCATCGATATGGCTTCTCTCAAGTCGGAGTAAACAGAAGCGAGGAGGGGCATCATGCAGGTTGGAACTTCGTGTCCCGGGCAGCCGGGTGGCGAGCCCGCCATTGAGAAGCTGGCGTGCCTGATCAGCGCATATGCCCCGCACGACGGCAGTTTTGACCTGAGCATTCCCGGTGTGCATGCCGGACGCTTCTCACGAATTAACAAGGAATGCGCGCATGTGCTGCGGGTGCCTTCCTTGTGCATCGTCGCGCAAGGGGCCAAGACGGTTATCGTGGGGGAGGAAGTTTACGAGTACGACTCATCGCGGATGATCGTCTTTTCCGTCGCACTTCCCATTGCGGCACAGGTCACGCAAGCGAGCTTCGCCAAACCATACCTCTCTTTAAGGCTCGACCTCGACGCGCCCAGGATTGCCGGGTTGGTCTTGAAGGTGTTTCCTCACGGCGTACCTCCTGCTCAGGAGAGGAAGGCGGTTTACATCACTCCCGTCGACGAGAGTATCATCAATGCTGCGACCAGATTATTTGAGTGTTTACGGCAGCCCGGAGACGCCGAACTCCTCGCCCCCCTTGCCGTGGACGAGATTCTGATCCGCTTGCTGCGCAGCCCTATTGGCATTCGCGTTGCTCAAATGGGTTTTGCTGAGTCCAGCGTGCAAAGGGTTGCGAAGGCGATTACCTGGTTGCGCGAAAACTACTCCCAGCCCATGAAGGTCGACGAACTGGCCGACCTGGTGAACATGAGTGTTTCGTCTTTCCACGAGCACTTCAAGGCTGTCACCTCAATGAGCCCCCTGCACTATCAAAAGGTATTACGCCTTCAGGAAGCAAGGCGCCTCATGTTGTCGGCAATGATGGACGCAGGCGGCGCGAGCCAGCAGGTGGGCTACCTAAGTCCATCCCAGTTCAGCAGGGAATACAGCCGTTTCTTTGGAAGTGCGCCCACCCGCGACATCGCCAGGTTGCGGCAAGACGCTCGCCCCTGGCCTGACCCGGCACCGGCAGCGGATTGATTTCCGCCATCGTAGCGCTCGACACATGCCCCTGAACGGAGGAAGATAATATTTAGCAGGGCTTCGCGCAGGCTGTGCCCTGAATTCCCATGACTGCATTTCTGTTCGAATCCGAACGCCGAGCCATGATTGAGTGGCAGTTACGACGGCGGGGAATCAGCGACCCGCGTGTTCTGCTTGCCATGTTTGAGGTGCCACGGCACGAGTTTGTTCCTCTGGCACATCAGCAAGCAGCTTACGACGACCGTCCCATCATGATTGGGGAAGGCCAGACTATTTCGCAACCGTATATGGTGGCGGCCATGACGGAAGCAGCCCATGTTTGTCCGGGGGACAAAGTGCTGGAAATTGGCACGGGTTCAGGCTACCAGGCCGCGATCCTGGCGTATCTGGGCGCGGAAGTGATCACCATGGAAAGGGTCCGGAGCCTGGCGGAATCCGCGCGCGAATGCCTGGCGCGCCTCGGTTACCGCGGCATTCGGGTTATTCCCGAAGATGGAAGCGAAGGCTATCCGGCCGGAGCGCCCTACAATGCAATTCTTGTGCCCGCTGCTGCACCGGCGGTCCCGCAAGCTCTGGTCAGCCAGTTGGCCGAAGGCGGGCGGCTGGTGATCCCTGTCGGGACGCTCCAGTTGCAGACGCTTCAGGTGATCTCCAAACACGGAGAAGAGATTTCCATCCGCGAACTGGACGCCTGCCAGTTTGTTCCACTGGTTGGGCGGCAGGCGTGGCCGGAGCGCGCATGGTAGCGAAGGTTCCGGCAGCGACTTCGTAAGAGCAGCGTTACCTCGAGGCACTTGATGGCAGAACGCCGGAGCCTCGGCCCACTCGGGACAATAAAGCAATTGCTGCCTCAGGATTGCTCTTCATTAGCTGTTCTTAACTCGAATTCCGTTGCAATTTGTGGAGTGACCGGATTATATTCTGCCCCCTATGGCTAGCCCGTACCTAAGCATTGTTATCCCTGCCTACAATGAGTCTCTGAGGGTAGGGAAGACGCTGGATGAAGTCCGGAAGTACGCCTCCTCAAAGCCCTTTGAGGTCGAGATCGTGCTTGTGGACGATGGCTCCAGCGACCGTACTGCGGACCTGTTCAGGGAATTTCAATCGCTCTGGCCCAGCACGCAGGTACTTTTGAACGTGGTCAACCGCGGCAAAGGGTTCAGCGTTCGGCGCGGCGTTCTGGAAGCGCAGGGCAAAGTGGTCCTCTTTACAGATGCCGATCTTTCCGCCCCCATTGAGGAGGCGGACAAGTTGCTGGCTGCACTGGAGTCCGAGTCGGCCGATGCCGCAATCGGTTCACGGGCTCTCGACCGGAAGCTGATTGGTGTCCATCAGCCGTTGCGGCGGGAGCTTGCCGGGCGCTTCTTCAATCTGCTGGTCAGACTGTTTACAGGGCTCAAGCTTCACGACACCCAATGCGGGCTTAAACTCTTCCGCAGGGGCTCAACGCGCAGGGCTTTTGAACTGCAGCAGGTTGAGCGGTTCGGTTTTGACCCAGAGGTGCTTTTCCTGATCCAGCACCTGGGCGGGAAGATTGTGGAAGTGCCCGTCCGCTGGAACGATAATCCCGCCACCAAGATCCATTTCCTGCGTGATTCCACGCGCATGTTTCTCGATCTGATTGTCCTCCGTTGGCGCGC
>JAJXZM010000444.1 GCA_021780055.1 Acidobacteriota bacterium | reverse complement strand
ATCCTTGAGCCTTACTTAAGCATGGGCTCCAGGTTCCGCCGGAATCTTCCGCGTGTAAATTGAAATAAACAGTCGCTCGTGCAGGTCCAAAGCAGGCCTCAGTCAGGGCCGAACTCGGAAACCGTCTCCGCTGCCGAGACCCCGTGGTTCCGGCGACCTTCAAACCGGAAAATTTGTGCACACTCGTACGAATTTGTGTTCCTTAAAACACTCACATATGCACGTCAGGCGTTCCGAAGCGGAGACACGTTTCCTGAACCGCAGGAGAGTCCCTTTCCGCAAGTCATAGAACCGATTGATGATTAAGGCGTCAGCAATCAATTTGATAATGAAAGGAACCCGACTTGCTATATAATCGTGTTCCGCTGTGGGAGGGGGACCTACAAAAGTGGAGCAAAAAGGCAAGTAAAGTTAATTGGGGATTATAGAATAATGGCGCCAGAAAAAGCGCCACAAATCAACCTACTGTCGCACGAATCCCGGCGCAAAGCGATCACGGGAGGCTTGGCGACGCTTTTGAGCAGGACCCCTGCCCTGAAGGATACGTCTGCCTACGGCCATAACGGCAACGGCAATAACCACAAAGCACCTCAAATCAGCCTCTTATCACCAGAACCGCGGCACAAGGTCATTACAGGTGGGCTGGTAACTCTGCTTCGCAAACATCCGGTTTTGCCGGCATCGGTTGCTCAAAATATTGCCGGAAACGGCCATCGCGTACCAGGCTTCAAATTGCTGACGCACGAGCCGCGCCGCGCAGCCATCAGAAGTGGGTTCAAGTCGCTATTTCTTAAAATCCCTCCGCCGCAGCCCTTGATCATTGGCCAGGAAGAGGTAGGAGCTAAAGGCGGGCCAAGGCTTACGGCATTCATTTCTTCCTGCCTGCTTCATTTCGCTATCGTTTTTTTCCTGCTGGAAGTCCCGTTCATGCTCCTGCTACCCCAACAGTCCCAGAACATTCGCCTGCCCCAGATTGTTTATGAATTCCACGAGATTCAACTGCCCAGGGACCTGCCTTCAGTGAAGCCGCCGGGCCCCGGTGGACAGCCCGGAAAAGGGACAGAGGCGAACAAGCCTCCGGCAAAGGGCAGTACAGCGTACCACCCGAGCGTAACGGTCGTTTCAAATCCGCCAAACCCGGACAACAATTTCCAGACGATTATTCAGCCGCGTGCAAACCCCTTAAAGCGGATTAATGTCAACCTGCATCTACCCAACGTGGTGCTCAGCGGATCATTGCCCGTTCCTGGACCGCCGCCGCCCATGAAACTTTCGGTCCCGTCCACGCTGAAATCTCTGACGGTTCCCAAGGTTTCGGTGGTCTCGGTCAACGCCCCGAATTTGTCTATTCCGCCGTCGGATATGCCGAATATGCCGGCAATTCCGGTTCCACCGCCGCCGCTCCCACCCTTGGAGCACGCAAAGGCTGCGCCGAAAACCATAGACCTCACGGCAATCGCAACACAGGGCGTGCAAGCCACTTCCAACGGTTCTGTAGCAAGCCTGCTGTCACTCAGCATGACTCCCGGCCCGCCCACAGAGAAACTGAGTATTCCGGCTGGAAACCGTTATGGAGCATTTACGATCTCGCCCTCAGGAACGCAGCCGGGAACGCCCAACGGCAGTGAACATGGAAGCCCTTCAGGCGGCACAGGAGGCCCCGGCAATGGTGGCGATGCCAGCACCGGGACCGGCACTGGCCACGTTGGAGGAGGTGGCGGCGGCACAGCCACCAACGGACTGACCGTTTCCACCAGTGGAAGCCCCGCAGCCGCCGGGACTGCCAACAATAGTCTTCCGGCAAGCATGCTTGCAAGACTCGTTTACCCCATTCTTCGGCCGCCACCGAAGAACCGCTTTGCCATGGTTGTGACCGCAGGGCCCGTGGGAGGCGGAGGACTTCATGTGTTCGGCGTCCTCAAGGGCGGGAAGGTCTATACCATCTTTCTGCCGATGCCGTTAAAGAACTGGATACTGCAATACTCCATGGTGAACAACCCCAAAGCCGCCCCGCCGGTGCAGAGGAACGGCGCAACACTTCAAATCGAATTCGGAATCGTTCCGCCGGCTGTTGACACGCGCTTCGACTTCCACCGTCCGAACCTTACCGCTGAAGAAAAGAAGCAGATGATCATCCTGCATGGGTTTATCGGCGCGGACGGCTCGGTGGAAAAGCTGACGGTTTACAAGGGAGTTCAAAACATCGCAGACCAGGCTGCCGTGGCCGCATTTTCAAAGTGGAAGTTCCAGCCCGCCGTCAAAGACAGCAAACCGGTTCCCATCGAAATTCTTCTGGGAATCCCTCTCAGCTAAGGCTCAATTCACTTCCCTGTTCCTGCTGCTACTTTGGGCACTCCAGTCACAACCTCTAAGGCGTCCCTCGCTGATACTCGTGTGCCGTTTGCCTGACATCGAAACCGCATCCCATTCATACGATTCCGGCTGACCGTTGAAGGAACGCCATTCCCCACGCATAACATATCAGTTCATCGGTCTAACGCGCCGCCGAACTCCACGCTTGGGTAAAAAACCGCACCCAGTTACCGTGCATCACGCCTTCAATGTCGCTCTCGGAGTATCCCTTTTCCTTGAGGAACGCCGGAATCTTCTGCAGATCGGCAATCGTCTCAAGATCGCTCGGAGACTGCTCTCTGCCGAACCCGCCGTCCAGGTCACTGCCAATCGCGATGTGCCGGGCATTCCCCGCCAGTTGGCAGATGTGGTCCATGTGGTCTGTCACCATTCGGAGCTTGATCTGGTTGTTGTCCGTCTCTCCTCGAACGTAGCCCGGCCACAGCATCCAGGAATCGAGCACGCCGCCGATCACAGCGTCCCGCGCAATCAGCGCCTTGATCTGTTCATCGGCGAATTGACGCTGATCAGGAACCAGCGAACGGCAGTTGTTGTGGCTGGCAAGCACCCTGCCATGAAATGACTCCATCACCTGCCAGAAACCTTTGTCCGTCAGGTGAGTGACATCCATGATCATCCCGAGTTGTTCGAAGGCCTTCAATAGCTCAAATCCTTTCGTCGTCAGTCCGTCCGCCGCTGAAGTCCCATCACCATAGAGGCCGGTTCCATAATGCGTCAGCCCGACCACGCGCAGGCCTTTTTCCCACCATCTGGCGGCGTCGTCCGGCGAAAGAATCGGCTCCGCGCCTTCCATGCTCAGGATGTATCCAATTGCGTCCCGCGAGCCCTTCCGCCAGGCCTCGAGATGGTTCTGAATATCGCTCGGATTGCGAAGTATGCGCATCTGCCCCCGCTCCTCCATAATCCGGTAGTAGTTCCGCTGGCCGTGTCCCATGGCGGAGGCAATTTCCTGGCTTCGCCAGTCGAGCAGCGCATGGTTAGCATTGGTGCAACGCGCAAGGACGGTCGCCAGGCAGATGGCCACATCACCCCGGCGCATTTCCGGAAAACACACCGTGTTGGCGCTGCGACGTCGGTCTTCCATGCCAACCTCTGCGCGCCGGATTTCATCAATGGGCAGCGTCAGGTCGCGGTTCCAGTTCAATGCATTCCAAGCTAGATCGAGATGCGAATCAACAATGATCATTCCAGTCTTCTATCCTTTCTTCTCTACAATGCTGACAAAGTACCAGCCGCCCTCGCCCGCTCTGGTTCGGCAAGGCCCGGTCAACGAAATATACCAGACACTTCATCGCCAGCTTCCGAATATCATAATTGAATTACAGAAAGAGTTCCCTTCGCAACTACGCACGCGCTCACGAAAAACGATATGCGCTCCGTCAGAAATAGATATCAGCCCTTCCCGAATGGCGAATCCTGTGGCCAGTTTCGCCCAAGTCTTGTAGCGCGCGATCTCCAGGCAGCATTCCGGCGGGATTACACCACAAAGGTAAGTGTTGACACTCCAGCCGTATGGGAATAACTTCTCAAGGTGCAATTTCAGTTCTGAGCACAATAGACTGCAACCTTTATGCGGTTGCAGGCAGAGGTTGCCGTTGTCAAATCGCTTGGGCGCCTCATAACCGGAGAAGACGAATGACCCCTGAAAACAATGGCGGAAGGCAGACTCGAAGAGATTTCCTGAAGGCTGGCGCCGGAGCGCTCGGGGCGCTCGGCGTCGCCGGCAATTCATTTGGGGCGGCCCAGGGCCAAACTCCTGCAACAGTCCCAAGACCCAACTTTGTTTTCTTTTTGTGTGAAGGAGTGCGACCGGATGAGTTCAGTGCAAGCACTCTGCAAGGCTGGAACGGAAACGGCCTGAGCGCAATGGGCAGCAGGATTATCTCCACCCCAAACCAGGACCGCATTATCCGTGAAGGCGTCACGTTTCGAAACGCGTTTACAACTTACGCTCTCTGCTTGCCTTCCCGCGCGTCGATCCTCACCGGCCTCTACCCGCACCTCACCGGCGCAATTGATAACCGTAACCGCTCAATTCCCGAAGACGTTCCCACGATTGCCGACATGCTTCGAGATGCCGGTTACGACGTGGCTTTTTTTGGCAAGGCCCACGTCCACAACCTGAGCAAACGCAACTGGGATACGTTCTTTGGGATCGAGGATGCCGGCGCAAACTACTACCGGCCTGTGCTGATTGAAAGCCACCATGGGGAGGTTACGTCCAAAAAACAATATCACGGCTACGTCGATACCGTCATCGCGGAGCGCGCGCTCGAATGGCTCAGCCAACGCAGCGACAAGCCTTTCTGTATGTTTTTCTGGTTTGTCGCGCCACACGCCCCCTTCTATCGGCCGCGCAATCTTCTCGATTTGTATAACGGTGTGCCCATTCCAAAGCCCTCCACATTCGACGCGGACTTGAAAGGTTATCCGGGAAAGCCTCTGGCGTTCAAAAATGCCTATAACAAAATCGGAACCACTGTTCTTGGAAATGACGATCCACGGTCACTCGAAGAACTGGTGAAGGACCATTTCGCCGGAGTCGTGAACAACGACGAAAATGTTGGCAAGGTGATGACCCACCTCGAAAAAGCCGGCAAGCTGGACGATACGGCGCTCATCATCAGTTCCGACCACGGCTTTTTCCTCGGGGAATGGCGTTTCTACGACAAGCGTTTTATGCACGAACCGTCGATTCGCGTGCCTCTTTCTATCCGTTACCCGCGCATGCTAAAGGTCGGCATTGCCCGCGAGGAAATGGCACTCAACATCGACATTCCGCCCACCATCCTGGAACTTGCGGGTATTAAGGACCCGAACTGGAAAGACTGGGTGCAGGGACGCAGCCTGGTCCCATTCATGAAGGGAAACCCTCCCAGTGACTGGCGCAAGGATTGGCTCTACGAATACTACGAATATCCGGCCGCCGAGATGGTCAGGCCGCAGCGCGGTGTTCGCACAGAACGCTACAAGCTGATCCATTACTTCCTGCCGCCACAGGAATTTGAACTTTACGACCTTCAGGAAGATCCCGGCGAGTTGCACAATCTCTACGGCGATCCTCGCTACGCAAAACTCGCAGCAGATCTCCGCAACCGCATCGATCAGTTGAGAAAAGAGACTGACGACGAGTACGAATACCAGATGCCTAACGCATTTGAATTCGAGAAACAGGTGTTGTGAGTACTGGCAGCAGTTAAGGCACTCATCTTGGTGTGGCGTCGGGGAGGCCGCCGTCGACGGGGAGGGTGGCGCCGGTGGTGGGGGTCTGGCGGGTGGCGAAAAACATCACGGCCCGCGC
>JAJXZM010000443.1 GCA_021780055.1 Acidobacteriota bacterium | reverse complement strand
TCTCCTTTTCTTCACGGCAAAACCCTCCTTTTCCCAGGTCCAGATTTTGCCTCAAACTAACCTTCCGATTGGTACAAAAAACCGAGGTCCCATCACCAGTTGAAAGCGAAATAAGCAGGAACATCAATGAGGAAAATATCAGTCGTATTTGTTCTCGCAATATGTTCACTCTGGCTGATAGCGGCACCGGCGTGGGCACAAAGCAGTGGTAATTTCACTTACAACAGTCAGGGCGCTTCCCTCAACTGCACCCTGAACTCAAACGGATCAATCACAGGGGGCGTAACGTGCTCCTCCGGGACATGCGCAACGGATAGCGACTGCTCGGCGGTGGGTGGCACGTGCATGATTCCGTCGGGTCAGACGTTGGGCACCTGTGTTACTTCATGTACAAAGGACTCGGATTGCATGCAGGGCCAGACCTGCACGGGCGGCGTCTGTGGCGGGGGTTGTATCGGGAGCTTCACTGCCGGGATAAAGACCAACAGCGGCAGTGGCAACGTATTCGACATCAGACCTTCGGCCGTGATTGGCCTTCTTACCGACGTCAGCATCAACAAGACCACGCAGTCTAGCAGTGCGCTGGCCGGCGTGGACTTTCAAGTCAACGTGACTGGCTCCGGTGTGCCTAACCCTACCCTTGCTCCGGTCGCGACGCAATGGGTCACCTATGACTCTCGTTATATACAGATCAGCTCGAACCTCTTCAATGCGCTCACTGCCTCGTGCGTCACAACCAGCACAACGGCAGGAGCCGGCTGCTTCTTTACGTTTAACGAGAGCACCGTTTCCGCCCATAGCTTCGACTGGATCGCGTCGAACCTGCAATCTGCTACGTACACCGTCACGGCTAACTGGAAGGCTTCACTCGGAAACACAGGGATCAGCCAGGCGCTGACCTGCGTGGGGCCGGTCAACCTGACAGTAGAACAGAATAAAGTTTTCAACTTCAACACGGTTAATGCCGCACAGTAGAACAGAACAAAGTTTTCAATTTCAAAACGGCTAATACCATGTAACCGTGCTCACAACCCCGAAGTCAGGCCTCAGGCGTGTCCGGCCTGGGACTTGGCTTCAACGGACAGAGATCCAGCAGCGCTTTCTGAATCTCAAGCACCTGTTGCGACGTGGGTCCGAACAGGGAGGAAGACATGACGTGCTTGTATTTGCGGCGCCTCTTGATCTGCGCCTTTACCATTCTGGTCTGCGCGCAGCTTTGCGCCGCGACGGATCTCACCTCGGCGAAAGCTGCTCTAAAGAGGAAAGACTACGCGGCCGCATTCAAGGAATTGAGCCCGCTGGCTAAACAAGGTAGTCCCGACGCCCAAGTCCTGCTTGGCAGGATGTATTTGCTGGGCAACGGCGTCCTGAAGGACCCGGACGAAGCATATAAGCTTTTTCGTGCAGCATCCGCACAGGGCAATGCCGACGCTGAGTTCTTTGTTGGCGCTCGGAGTGTGCTGCGCCATGAGGACATGCCGACCGGGCTGAAATGCCTGCGTGCCTCTGCGGAGCAGGGGAACAAGGATGCTCAGTTGCTTCTTGGAAAGGCCTACTTGGACGGGAACGAGGGACTCCCGCGCGATCCGGTTAAGGCTGATATGTGGCTTCGGCTAGCCGCAAAAGACAACCTGCCCTTTTATGAACTTCAGCTCGAATCTGGAGAACAAGAAATGAATGCCGGCCAGATTGCGAAGGGCAAGGCTCTGGCAGCGGCGTGGAAACCGAAGCATGGACTGAAGCCCGGCGACATGGCTGCGAACTGATAAGACCTCAAGTTCTTAAAACCGAGAGTGTGATTTTCCGCTTTGCATTCCTTTATTTTTGAGATCGGCGTTGGAGGCTCGGAGACGCCAGCCGCGAAAGAGAAAAGGTCAACCAACCTGATGAGTAAACGGTATTTCGAAACATCACTTTGTATAACACTCCTGCTTGCGGCTTCGGCCGGGGCATTCGCCGGGAGCAGCCCCAATAAAAACGGCGAGGCTTGTCCGGTTCCCGCGGTGGCCGACAAAGCGGCTGCTGACGCTCCAATCGCCATTGTCGAAGGTAAGTCCATATTCAAGACCGATCTGAGCGGCCCCGCGGCAGCGGAGATGCTAAAAGTTCGCCAACAGGAGTACCAAATTGAGAGCCAGGCTCTGGAGGACCTGATCCGCCAGAAGGTGGTCGAGATTGAGGCGAGGAAGGAAGGGCTTACCGTCGAACAGCTTTATGCGAAAGAAGTTGATTCGAAGGTGCCCGACCCTTCGGACGCCGAAGCGAAGGGTTATTATCTTGCGGTCAAAACCAAGACAACGCTTCCCTTTAGCGATATCGAGCCGCAGATCAAGCGGCTAATGAAAAACGCCGAAATTCAGGAGGCGCGCGAAAAATATGCAGACTCCCTACGCGCCAAATCCAACGTCGTCGTTTATCTTCAGCCGCCAACGGTCGAGCTTGGCTCCAACGATCCTGCGCGCATTGAAGGTGCAGCCGATGCCCCGGTTACGATTGTCGAATTTGGAGATTTCCAGTGCCCATTCTGCAGCCGCGTTGAGCCGACGCTCACCAACCTCCTAAAGAAATACAAGGGCGAGGTTAAGCTGGCCTTTCGGGACTTTCCGCTATCTTCAATTCATCCTCACGCCGAGGCTGGTGCGGAGGCTTCCCGCTGCGCCGAAGAGCAGGGCAAGTTCTGGGCTATGCATGACGCAATGTACGCCGATCAGTCTAAGCTCGCTGACGCGAACCTGATACAGACAGCCACCCACCTGGGTATGAATCAGGATTCGTTCGCCGCCTGCCTGAAATCAGGAAAGTATAAAGCTGCAATCCAGCAGGACGTCGAAGCTGGCACAAGGGCCGGGGTGACGGGTACCCCCACTTTCTTTATCAACGGCCAGTACTTGCAGGGCTCAGTGCCGCAGGCGCAGTTCGAAAAAATTATCGACGCCGCCTTGGCTGCCCACGATGCAAGCAGCGCCAGAGTAGCTTCTCGCTGACGCAGAAACATCGGCGGGTGGGGCAGATACTCGGCTTGTAGTATCTGCGATCAACGAAGCGAGAGACCCTTTTTGAGGTTCATGTTTGCCAGCCTGCTGTGATCGTTAAGGTGCCTTATTGCAAACTGCCCCGGCACCACGCCATTCTAACCCCCCTTCAGGTTCGCTGAACGCAGAAATCAAAAGTCAATGTCTGTGCCGCCAGCGATTGGCTCCAGGTGTAATCGTGGCCTTTGATCTCCGTCATGGCAGACCTCCCAATAAAGGTTGAACCAGCTAACAATGCCGCGTGCATCCCAAACCCCGGAACGTGTGCGCCACCCAGGTGCTGGTGGTCAAAAAGTGAAGGCAGTTTTCGCCGCAGGATTGAGGCGGATGTGACATCCGACTATTCCAACCCCTCTCATCTTCGCTGGTCGTCCCGATCCATCGGGGCGCCAGCCGCGAACCCACGGCATTGCAGGTTATGTGCTTGCGAACGGGCCGGGAACCGGGAAAACGCGCACATTGATAGCGAGGATTGACTGGTTATTGAAAAGAGGCATTGATCCTTCATCAATTCTTGCTCTGACATTTTCGAATAAGGCAGCCGAAGAGATGCGTGAGCGGGTCGCGGTCACCGCGCCAGAAGCTACCCCCGCAATATGGGCAGGAACTTTCCACGCTTTCGGCCTCGAATTGCTACGCAAGTACGGTCACCTTCTCGGCCTTCCGACGGAAGTCCGTCTGGTCGATCCGGGCGACGCGTTGCTTCTGCTTGAGGAAATGCTGCCTTCTCTGCCGCTAAACCATTACTTACGCTTATGTTCTCGAGAACATAATGGGATATATGTTGGGATATCGGTTATGTTGTCGTGTTCCATGAGACGCCTCGTTTGAAAGAGCTTTCCTTGCTCCGAAAGCCACATAAAAAAGCGAGGACGGCAAGCGACAGACGGCCAGGGAAGACATGTGTGCGTGAAGTCTTGCCATAGTGTTTGCGTTCGGGAGGACTGGATTTTTTGAGCTCAGGGAAATAAGATATTTTGAGTCACCGATGGGGCATGCTCGAACGCCGTAGACGGCGGGGCGCGTCGGAAGGGGAAAGAAGTCGCTCTCAACCGGGCGATGGCGCAAGGAGTCTGATGGTAGAGTTTGCTCTAAACCTTTTCTGGCTGTTGATTGTCTTAGCCAGTGTCGTTGCCTGGGCGTGCTCGCGCCATCGTTTGCTCTCCGAACGGCGGCGGCAACTTTCAGCCGAAATCTTCGGCCTCGCAATAGCGATGATGCTCCTGTGGGCGCCCGTTTCGCTTACCGATAATCTTCACCCTGTAATCTTTCAAGCTGAAGATGGCGGCGTCACCAAGCGCATCGCAAGGTTATGCGCTCGAACTCAATTACCCAACCATCAGGGAAGAGTTCCGCCTCCTCCGGCATTCTTTCCAATTCGCCAGCCCGCTTTCACGCTGAATATTCTTCGCCTTCTTGTGCGCCGTCCGAGCGCATCCCTTCTCATTACCCTGACGGGCAATCTACTCTCCAACCGCGCCCCTCCCAGCCTCTAACAAGAATCCCAAATCCAATTGACGGGAGCCGTCGGCTTTCTGCGCGGACAGAGGCCGTTTCTATCCTATTCCACCGAATCGGTCATGGAGAGGCTTGAAAAATGAAGCACGCAGCAGCGTTCCTAATTCTCATAATCTGCACGGGAAGCGGCGCAATTGCGCAGACGCACGCGCCACTGACGTGGGACCAGGTGCGTAAGCGCTTTGAACAGAACAATCCTGAGCTCCAAGCCGGCGCGCTCGGCATCAGCGAGTCCAAAGCCGAAGAGATCACGGCTGACTTGCGCCCCAATCCGCAACTCAACACGACTGTGGACGGAACGGAAATTGCTCCCAACGACGGCCATTGGCTACCGCTGAGCGGAACGTTCGTCGAGTCCGGCATCAGTTATCTGCACGAGCGTGGCCACAAGCGCGAGTTGCGCCTCGAAAGCGCCCAAGAAAGCACAGCCATTACCGCTTATACGGAGTCGGATTTGAAAAGGACGCTTCTTTACAATTTGCGCAGCGCCTTCGTCGGCGCGCTCCAAGCCAAAGCCGTTTTGCAGTCGGCCGAAGAAAACCTCGCGTACTGGGACCACGTTCTCCAAATCAGCCACGACCGCTTCAAAGCCGGTGACCTCTCCGGAATTGATCTGGATCGTCTGGAATTGCAGCGCGTCCAGTTCTTGTCCGACGTCCAGACCGCCGAGGTCAATCTTCGGACGGCGAAAATTCAACTCCTCGCACTCCTCAACGAGCGGACGCCCTTGGATCAGTTCGACGTAACCGGGCCATTCGATTTCAACGAACAACTTCAGCCGCTGAGCTATTTTCAGCAGCAGGCAATTGAAAATCGGCCCGACTTAAAGGCGGCGATGCAAACCATCGAGCAGGCCAGAACGAACCACAAGGTCGCAATTGCGAATGGCTCGATCGACCCCACCTTCTCCGCGTGGTATACGTGGAACTCAGCGGTCAATAACCCGTATCCCATCGACATGCAAACCGTTGGAGGCAGCGTCAGCATTCCGCTCCGCATCTTCGACCGAAATCAGGGGGAGAAGCTGCGGACTCGGTTGGACATCGAGCGCAGCCAGCGTTTGGCGGAGGCTTCGCGGGCGCAAGTTTTTAGCGATGTGGGCTCGGCTTATGCGTTTGTAAATAGCGATCTGGCGCTTTTGCAGCCCTACAAGGAGAAATATC
>JAJXZM010000261.1 GCA_021780055.1 Acidobacteriota bacterium | reverse complement strand
GCAAGCGACCACGCCTTTCGGAGAGCGTGTTTCGTTTCCTCATCCGATCTGTATATGACTTCCACTCCAAGCGCCTTACCTTGTCCAGGGCGTGGTTGACAATCGGGCCCAGGTCGAAGACCCCCAGCTTGCAGTGGAACTGCCAGTTGATACCTGATCGCATCCCTCAAGGGCTTATCCGATATAACTCTAGTGGGATAGCCGTAAAGAATGCATAAAGAAACCGTAAAGATTTGTTTATCTCTTCGGCGGGACTTGCAGTGAATAGCCAATCCGCGGAACCGTCAGGAGATATTGAGGTTTCGAAGGGTCCGGCTCGATTTTCTTTCGAAGGCGGTTTACGAAAACGCGAAGATACTCGACTTCGTTTCCGTAATCTGGGCCCCAGATGGTCTGAAGGAGCCTGGCGTGAGGAACAGGGGCGTTGCAGTTGACGGCAAGATAGCGGAGCAAATCCGTTTCCTTGGGTGTCAGCGGAGTCTCGATTTCTCCCTTTCGGACCCGGCGAGTATTGAAACACACTTCAATATTTCCCAGGTCCAGCAATTCAGCCAGGCCGTCTGCCGCAAGCGGCGACCGCCGCAGCGCCGCCCTGATCCTCGCCAGCAACTCTGGGGTTCCAAAGGGCTTGGTCACATAGTCATCGGCCCCTGCATCTAAAGCTTCGACCTTGTCCCTTTCGGCGTTGCGGACGGTAAGAATGATGATAGGGACTTCGTTGGTCATGCGTATGAGGCGGCATGTCTCCAGCCCGCCGATACCCGGCATGTTGATGTCCAGAAGGACAAGGTCGTACTGGGTCTTGCGAAGTGCTTCGAGCGCATCCTCACCGCTCTTGGCATCACTCACGATGTAGCCTTGCGAGACAAGGGTTACACGCATGACCCTGCGGATCTGGGGATCATCGTCCACCACAAGTATCGAGGCACCGCTCACGTTGGCTTCACCTCGCCCGGCGCTGGAAGCGAGATTACGAACTCCGAGCCCTTTTGAGAGCTACCGACTAACTGGATATCTCCTCCGTGAGCGCGCACGATTTGTCTCGCCACTGCAAGACCCATTCCTGTCCCCGCGAGTTTGGAGCGAATGTTGGAGCCACGATAGAATTTCTCAAAAACGTGCGGCTTGTCCACTTCAGGGATCCCAGCCCCCTCATCTTGAATGTTGATGATGATGCCATTTTCGATGGCCGACATCCGGACTCGGATAGCTGACGCCGGGGGAGAATATTTTAAAGCGTTATCAACTACCTGCCGGATCGCCAGTTCCAGGAGTTCTGCATCCGCCTCGATGACGGGCAGAACGGGATCGGTCTGGACATCGATAGTTCTGTCTTCTGTGAGCCGCCGCAAACGTTCAATGACCTTCGAAAGGAGCCCTGGCATAGGGCACGATGTTTTGGTCAATTGGATTTCACCTGCCTCAATTCGCGCCATCTGAATGGCCTCGGTGACGAGCCACGCCATTCGATCAGCTTCTTCATTCACGATTGTGGCGAGCTCACGTTGCTGGTCCGTGCTCTTGGTCGCGTCGAGCAGCAAGGTGCTGGCGGCCGCCTTTATCGACGTCAATGGAGTCTTGAACTCATGGGCAATAGCGTCCAGCATAGTTGATTTCAGCTCTTCGCTGCGGCGCGCAGCTTCAGCATGGCTTGCCGCCTCCTGTCCCCGTACCTTCTCCAGACCGATGGCGACGAGATTTGCGATGGCTTGTAGAGCGCTGTCTGAGAGCAAGTGGCCGCTGATGGCGAGGCTTGCGATGGGCTGGCCGCCCAGATGAATGGGGGTGATGGTGATTCCCGAAGTCTCATCACGGAAAAGGGTCCCAAGCGTAGCAGCCTCGCGCAGCTTTTCTCCGGCATCAGGCAAGTCACTGGGACCGGCCGAATAGATTGCGGCAGTATCGCACTCATAAAGCGCAACAGATGATAAATCGAAGATTTGCGCAATTTCCTTGGTGTACTCTTTCGGGGCTCTTCTTCCGGCTTCCGTCAATAGAATTGCTCGGCTCAGGGCATAGAGCCGCTCGGTTTCTTCCCGGCGCTCCGTGGCTTCCAATGCCTGCCGCTTGGCCCGCGCGGAGAGCTGGCTGGCTATTATGGAGGTTGCCAGGAAGGCAAACAGAGCTACCCAATTTCGTGGTTCAGCAATCGTAAAAGTGCCGATCGGGGGAAAGAAGAAGTAATTAAAGCAGAGAACTGCCGCGACAGAAGCAACCATTGCCTCTAACAGCCCCCAAGCCGTGGCAATCAGCAATACCGCGATCAAGTAGGAAAAGCCCGCCGTCGTAGCATTCACGGGAACCAGATGAAAACAGAGAAGGGTGATTGCACCAATAGTTCCCAGGGCAGCAGCTAAACGTACCGTACTCTTGATGCTCATGTCTGAAATCCGGAAGTCACGTACTCGTATCTTACTATTTCGGGGCTGCAATGACTATTTTCAGTGAATTCATTAGAACCTGATTAGGTGGATTTTCCAAACCGCAACCATGACATCGGAAGCGAAAATGGATTCTTTAAATAGCCTGTGCACAACTCAAGAGACTTGGCCTGTTCTTCCCGCATCCCTGTGAGATGACCGGCGATACTGACTTATACTGGGAGGAGCAAAAGGGCTGCTGTGGTTCGAGGCTGGCGCCACAGGATGTTGGCAGGGCGAATCGTATGAGGAAAGAAGAGGCAACTTGCCCTTTGACCGGCTCCATAATTTGTGCACCACTCTGAGAGTTAGATTCCGGCAGAATCTAGAAACTGAAGAGGGGGTTTTGCCATGAAGCGGAAGCGATGCTGACGGAAAGGTAGGTGCTTGCTGTTACGGGGGAAGGTAGCATCGTAAGTTACCTTCCCCTACCGATCATTTGTCCAAGTCATCCAGACGGCAGAATTCTTCCGTCGGGTTTTGCCGGAAAGGGCATCAACTCGCACCTCCTATCAGGGCCTTCGCATGAGAAAGGAAAAAGAAATCATAAAATTCTGGTGAGAGGTGGAGATGGATTCGTTGCCTCTTGTCTGGCCATGTTCTTGGCGCTCCACAGCCACCCCTTCGTGATCCTCTGCAATGGCAAAGTCGTCCACTGCGCGAGAACAATTACCATCCGTCAAGCTTCGACCCGGCCCGAGGGCCTCCGAGCGAACTCAACGTATCCGCATTCAGGCCGCGATCCCTGATGTTTCCGTAGACCGACACCCATTTGGACTCACGGTGGGCTTTCCGGACAGCCTAAATCCACCGCGCCGCTGTTTAGATATAAGAGTTGAATCAGCCCCTTCGATACGTGCCTGGGGCATGTGCCCCCCTGCAAGTAGTATCGTCCCAGTGTTCCATGGGCGGACGCCCAGACCCCCTTCCAACTCTTTGCACTTCGGTCCAGTCTTCAGCTCTTCCCGCCAGTCCTAATCCACAACCACCAGTATTGCCTTCCGTGTGTGTCGCAAGTACTTTTTGTTCTGTCATTTGCTAACACTGACGATTTCCAATTCGCAGGCCCGCAAGGTTTCCACGAGTCCCCCCTTTTGGTTTCGAACTTGGCATCCACCTCTCCGTAATTCAGGTCCTTATTTCACCCAGTCTGTAGTTTTTACTGGATACTGAAACCTTCTTTTGGGGGCGACTCCGGGTATCCCGCCTTAAGACATTAAAAATACGCCACTTGTTGGTCGAATTTGAAGTGCGAGTTAGGCACCAGGATTGCCAAGGAGGATACTGGTGGGTACCAGAACAGGAAAATTCCTCAATCAGCCTGAAGTTTTTCTGGCCAATCAGGGGCAGGTGTAGGGTTCAGATGCAGGGAAAGTCCTCGAAACAGTCCTTTGGGAACGCCTGGATGGAACGCCTGAGGGCGCTAAGAAACGTTCCGCCTGGACTCCGTATTGTGTGGGAGGCGGGGCCGCGCGTGGTTGTCGCCGGCCTGGCTTTGCAGGTACTCTCGGCACTCGTTCCGATTGGCATCGCCGTCGTTTCGGCTGCCATCATCGGCGAAGTAGCTGCTGTTGTAAATGGTCATCAGCCTTTGGCCCCTGTGTTTTGGTGGCTGGTAGTAGCCGAGTTCGGGCTGGCGCTCGGGGGCAGCATCCTCTCCCGTACGATTGACTATAGCGAGAGCGTACTCGCCGACAAGTTCATTCGTCACGTCAGCATCAAGGTGATGGATCATGCCTCCAAGCTTGATCTGGAAACCTATGAGGACCCGGAATTTTACGACAAGCTGGAACGGGCAAGGGTGCAGGCGACAGACCGGGTTAGTATGATTCCGGCCGTGGGCCGGGCTCTGCAGCAATTTGTCACGGCTGTTACTTTTTCCGTTACCATCTGCATCTTTTCGCCCTGGATCCTCTTGCTCCTGATCATTGGTGTCCTGCCGGCATTCGTCGGCGAGAGCCACTTCGCGTTTCTTGGATACTCGCTGAGATTTCGACAGACTCCCGCGCGCCGTCAACTCGATTATCTCCGTGTTCTTGGGGCGAGCAAGGAAAGCGCGAAGGAACTTAAGCTGTTCGGGCTTAGCCAATACCTGACCGGCAGATACGCCCGCCTTTCCGATGAGATTTACACACAAAATGTATCTCTCTCAAAGAGCAGGCTCCTGGCCAGTTCAGTGTTCTCGCTGCTCAGCGCGAGCGCCTATTACGGCGCCTATGCCTTTGTGATCTATCGGACGGTTCATGGGGATCTTTCGCTAAAATCTCTGATCTACCTGGCTGCAGCGATCGCCGGCGCCAGCAGCAACATTCAGCAGATCTTTTCGAGTTTTACGAGTATTGCCGACCAGGCGCTCTTCCTCACGGACTTCCTGAATCTGTTTCGCATTGAGCCGAAAGTGAAATCAACCCTCAATGCGATCCCGGCTCCGAGGCCCATCCGCCACGGTTTTGAACTTGAACAGGTGACCTTTACCTACCCCGGAACCACGCGTCCCATCCTTGAAAGTCTTGATCTTCGAATCGAGCCGGGCCAGCGGGTTGCTCTGGTGGGCGAAAACGGGCAGGGGAAAACAACGCTCGTCAAGCTGATCACGCGGCTCTACGATCCCACTTCAGGGCGCATCCTGCTGGACGGGGTTGATCTCCGTGACTATGACCTGGAAGGCCTGCACCGTGAGATTGCGGTGATCTTCCAGGACTTCATGCGATACGAAATGACGGCGCGTGAAAACATCGCGTTTGGGAAAATCGGAGAACTCGATGACTTCAGCCGGATCTCGATTGCAGCCCGAAAAAGCCTTGCTGATGCTGTCATCCACCGATTGCCTCAGCGGTATGAACAGATGCTCGGAAGGCGTTTTGAAGGCGGTGTGGACCTTTCCGGCGGCGAATGGCAAAAAATCGCCCTGGCCAGGGCTTACCTGCGTGATGCGCAGTTGCTGATTCTCGATGAGCCGACCGCCGCCCTGGACGCTCGTTCTGAACGAGAAGTGTTTGAACACTTTTCCGAACTCACTATCGGGAAAACTGCCCTCCTGATTTCTCACCGATTCTCCACGGTCCGCATGGCAGATCGCATCCTGGTGTTGGAGGGCGGCAGGATTGTTGAAGATGGATGCCACAGCCAACTGATGGCACGTGGCGAACGTTACTCCAGAATGTTTGAACTCCAGGCTGCGAATTACCGGTGAAGAAGATTTAGCAGGCTGATGAAAAATGGGCCTACTTAGAAAAAGTCGATTGCTGGAGCAGCGATTTTGTGCGATCGGGCGGGTTGCTGCTTTATTTCCGGCGGCCCTTTCG
>JAJXZM010000384.1 GCA_021780055.1 Acidobacteriota bacterium | reverse complement strand
CTCAACCACTTTGCCGTGACGCGCCAGAATGGTTACGATCCCGGGCAGCTGCTTCTGGTCCACTTCCCGCTGCATCACCGCATGCAGCCGCTCGAGCCGTTCGGGCGAGAAGCCGAGTGCCTCCGGCTTATCTCCGGAAAGTGCGGGGGTCTTATTGTTCGCTTGCTGGACCTGGGCCTGATGCGGGCCGGCGAAAACGATCAGTCCGGCGAAGAGCAATAAGACAGAACGCGAGAGTCGTTTGTTTCTCATTTGCTTTACTCCTGCTGGATTTACGGAGCTGCTTCCGATGGTCGGACACGCCGGGTGAGCCCATTGCGTTGTTCAGGCTCTACTTCCCGGGCCGGTCGCAGTCGCCACTTGTTTATTCCTGCCGCACTGATCCGTGCCGGCGGCAACCTATCGACTTGCTCATTGTGAAGAACCCTGACTGTTGAAAGCGGCATTCAAGCCAGCTAAGTCTACCCTATTAAGGAGCAGATTGCTCCTGTAACACGGGGAGCTCGGAAGTGTGACAGAAGAGGTTAGTTTAACGGGTAGCGGGCTTGTCGGAAACTCCAAATCTGGCCCTCGCGGACCTCAGGGCAACTTTCCGAGAAGTCGGCGATACATCCAAGTGACCGCAGCCAGCGCGAGATCGTTTCCCTTTACCCTACGGCTGTGAGAATGATGACCACGGGGACGAGGCTTGCTCTGGTCCGGAAACCCTGGAAATCAAATGTTCGTCCACGCCCAAATTTCGAGGGCTTTCTTTGCGAGCTCTTGCGAGCGACTACGAACGGCTTTAATGTCCCAACGCCCCTTGTACTCTTTGATTTGCCGAGCAAGCGCGGTGATTGGAGAGTATTTTCCCTTCTTGGACTCGAAGGGGTCTTGACCCGCCGAGCTATTCGCCGGCCCACTTAACAGGCAGAGATTACCGATCGTGTCGATGATTACCGGCAGGTGCTCGTCCTGCGCGTCCGCACCCAAATATGCCGTCCACGCTTCGTCCAGCGCCTGCGGGATCATGTGTTCGATTGTGTTTACTGTGCTGTAGTCAGGAAGCTGCCCATGAATCTGATACACTTTGTCAATCTCCATAAGCAGCATTCGCGCGAACGGAAGATCACGGCTTCTGTAAAGAGTCTTACTCTTCAATGCTTCTTCGAATTCTTGGTCGGAAACCCAAACCGTGTATTTCTTAAACTGGTCCTGAAGTGCCCGGACCTGATTTGGCTCATTGATAATCTTCCCGAGCAATTGGGGGAACATGACATCGTATTGAGTTGTTGCCAATTCGGTCATCTTTCTGCGAACGAGCAGAACTAACGTCTCATGAAGGATTACTCGTGTTTGCTCGTCCGTTAGGGTTCCCAGCGAATATGCTCGCAGAACGGAGAGCACGAATGGAGTACTTGACTCCATGCGCGTGTTGTCAATCGCGATGAGGAGCTTGTTGACAGCGTCGTTTTTGTTTGGATATGAAACCGGGTCGGTGATTGTTCGATAGAGCGGCGCACCTGAGAAAATCTCCGAAAGCCACTGCTTTGACGTATTTGGGTTAAGATTTCGATTCTTCCCCTTGAAGTGGACGTAGACCCTGCGATGTTTGCCCACCATCTTGGTTTCCCCGATGGAGAACAGATTTCGCAGGTATTCCTCGAATCGGTCGTCGTCATCCAGCATCCGCATGGCAGCAAGCCATTGGCCGTTATGAAGGTCTTCGTAGTTTTCCTTGGCCTTAATTATAGGAGTAAACAAATAGTTGCAAAGGAGCTCGCTAGCAGTCAATTGCATGCCTTTGTCATTCAAGCTTTCAAAAATCGCTTGCGGATCGTCCTTTTCCTGGTCAAGAGGAATCCATACAATCGTGAGACAATTCAATAGGGCCTGTGCTAATTGCCACAAGGCAGGTACGTCCGAGTAATTTGCTTTGAGCTTCTTGTCAGCATACTTTTTGAAATCGTCAACTCGATTTCTTCCTGGGACATAAAGTTTAAGGTCAGCTTGCAACCTGGGAGTATTGGGATTGGCATCGCCACCAAAGACAACGTGATATGTAGGCAAGCGGTCACCTTTTGAAGAAAATACTTTTAGCTTCTTGTAGTCGTCTGGACCTTCTATATCATTTTCCAAATATTGGCCAAGTTTTGCGAAATAGTCCAAGGCGTCGCGAGACAAGTGCTTCTTTGCACGGATGTGTTCTCGGATGATCGCAAGTAGCAGGTAAACGGTGGTTATGCGTTGCTGGCCGTCTACCACCAAGAATTCCTTTAGCTCCGGCTCACCTCCCACCTTTTCCAGGACGACGAAGGGGCCGAAAAAATGCTCAACCTGATCGATTGGTGTATCAGAGTCAAGTTCACTTAGGATTTGCTCCTGTACGTCGAGAAACAGCTGGTCCCACTGCTTTCTTTCCCAGGCATAGCCACGCTGAAAGAACGGAATCTCGAAACGAACAGTGCCTTTGAGTGAATCCCTGAACGTTCGATTTTTTACAGCATCGGTGGGCATAGATCAGACCTCCATTTACTGCGAGTTAACGCAGAACCTCAGGTCAACGCTTGCGTCCGCAGCGTGACTGCGCAGAATATTCAGGTTATCGCCGAAGTAGAATTTATTTTTCCAGTCCATTGCATGCGAGGATACCACAACATTCGCCCGATTAAGCGGCCGATGGAAAGCACCCACCTTGACCATAAACGGCCTACTCGGAGACTACCCCTGATTCCGGTCGGGACTTCCTCTGGACATCCTGCACGGCGGAACGAACGGGCTGATCCAGGTTCCCGCAGAAGCCGCCGAGGGTCTGCCCAATGCCATTGAATCTATCCGCACACGGGAACGCCGCCTGATCGACATCGTCAAAGACCCGAACTTCACGGCAAGCCAGTCGCACAGGTGGTTTATGCACTGACGCAGGGCGACGCATTTTCGCTGGATCGAGAATCGCCACGGCGGTTTTTTCTCGCCATTCGGGGCCGGTATCCTTCCAGACGCAGGCGAGGAATTCCACCGCAGCCAATCCGGCGGCTTTCATGACTGGCCCATCGACCTCAGCGCGTAGGAGCTTGTCGCGTGAACTCCTCGATTGAGGATTCGAGGAGCTGGTTGAAGACCGCCGGCGCTTCCAGCATAACGAAATGTCCTACTCCCCGCACAATCTTGGCATTCGAGTAGGGCGGATGCCGCTTATTGATCTCTTCCGGTGTGGGTTGTAAATCGGAGTTGATGAACACGAGAGGAGCCTCTACTTTCTGGATTGCACGTATCAGGCAGTTGTCGATGTTGCCCCAAAACGCAAGCTCCCCGTCGGCCTCGGTGGCTGCTCCCAGGCCCACTTCCGGTGGACGGGAGGACATGTGAGCCACGACCCATTCCACGAGCTTTGGATCCGATTTTGGAGTGAAAATGGTTCGGACCCAGGTACTCACGGCTTCACGGAAGTTGACCCGGAAAGGAGCAATGAATTCGTCCATTTCCTTTTGAGTGTGCGTTTCTTCCAGGTTGTAAAACTGGTCCACTGTTACAAGGCCAATGACCTGCCGTGGAATTTTGGGTGCCGCCTTCACAATGACTGTGCCTCCCATTGAATGGCCGATCAGAACAACCTGTTTCAGGCCGAGCTTCGCGACAACCGCCGCGACATCCTCTCCGAAGGCATCCATCGTCCAGGCTTTCCGGTTGAGGCCGGACTCGCCGTGGCCGGCAAGGTCGATGGCCACAACTCGATGTCTTTTCGCAAAGTAAGGCAGTTGTTCCCGCCAATAGGTCCGGTCACAGCACCATCCATGAACAAAAACCAGTGTTGGTTCGCCCTTGCCTTTCAATTCATACTTGATTTGAACTCCATCAGCGGAGCCAGCCGTTCCGAATTCGGACTCCGGCCTATCTGTCTGGTCGGCACGCTTGCTCATCACTGATTTGCTTTTGCTCGTCGTGGCAGTCACTCCATGGGCTTACGATTCACTTCACCAGTTCTGTATGTGTCGATTACGGCTACCCCGGAATGCGACGACGCCATCGGAGCCACCATCTGAAGCAACGATGGGCTCCGTCGACAGGTTCCAGGTACATGAGCGGACAGCCTCCGACAATGCAGTTGATCCCCCGGCCATGACACTCCCGTACCGCTTCTTCTGACACGCTGCCCTGGCCGAAGGATCGGTGGAACCAGACACGACCAACGCCGCGGATGTGGCACTGCCCTACGATTTCAGCGGAGACCTTCGGATGGGTCGCGATCACGACTCCGTCCACGGTGCCAGGAATAGAGATCAGGTTTGGATAACACCGGACGCCCTCGACCTCTCGAGCGGCGGGATTGACGGGAAGAGCCTCGTAACCGGAGTCGCGGAGCTTACGGAAAATGGAGTTGGCGGCTTCCTTGCCATTCCTGGAAACGCCAGCCACTGCGATGCGCTTACCGCGAAGGAAATCAGCTACGGAATCCGGAAGTGATGCCATGCGATGTTTCTCGTCTGTCCCCTGGCACACCCCAAGGGGGCCGTTTAAGGCCTCGATCGGGTTCTTTACTGGTTGCTGTTGTCAATGTCCACGTGGACCTTCCAGGCGCCATCGGACTGCCGCTTCAGGATGGCAAGATACTTGAGCGACCGCTCCAGCGGTTGGCCGGACCTCGGGGTGACGGCTTCCCTGATTTTGCCCCGCTCATACGCCCAATCACCCGCTACCTGGGTGTCGAGCGGCGTGTGCTTGATTTTGGCCGCATTCTGCTTGAAATAATCCTCGAACATGGTCTGGATGGCTTGCCTGCCCTGGATGGCTGGTATGCCGGGAAGCATCAGGACAGCATCCTCGGTATAAAAGGCGGCCACAGCTTTCGCGTCATTGGAATTAAACGCTGCGGCATACCGGTCATGCAGCACACCGACCGCTTTGAGATCGGCGGCGGGATCCCTCTTGGGCTCGGGTTGGGGGACGGCTCTTGTCGTACTCATGCACGGACCCTCCTCATGTTTCAAGCGTTGGCTAATGGCACCCGATGATTGTATTTTTTCAAAACTGTCAAAATTCTCGGTGATCCATGTCACCTCTGGTTGTGCTGGTGGGTTCGGTCCCAGGCATCAGGAATGCCTGCGACCAAAGGTACGAACTGGCTTACAGCGCGGCAATGCACAAAGAAAGTGGTGTGTCAGGCGAGGACTTTTGGTGGGCATTTCCAAGGTGTTCAAACCGTTTTCAAACTCGCTTGAAGAGCTGGCGAACGAAGAGCAATACAAAGAAATATACGAGACCTCCGGAGACGGCAGGATAGCTCTACGGAATCACCTGACCAACCAGAAACAAAAGGCAAAACCAAACCAGGGCACCGCTCCCGGCCTGCTTTCATTGACAACCCTGTGAGCGAACGCCTAACATTTAAAGTTTCCGCGCTATTTTCGGGCATTTCCCTTATGGCTGCGTGCTGAGCGGTAAGAAGAAAGACAACTGTAATGAAACTGGCCTACCTCGATTGTTCTTCGGGAATCAGCGGCGACATGTTTCTTGCCGCACTGCTCGATGCCGGCGTGGAGCTTGACCGTCTGAGGGCAGAGCTTGCAAAGCTCGAACTGGGAACTTACGAATTCACTGAGGGCCGCGTGATGCGGAAGGGGCTGGCCGGCAACCATGTGGAAATCACGATTCCTGACAAGCAGCCGCACCGTCATCTGAGCCACATTGAGAAAATGATCGGGGCCGCAGCGATTGACAGTGCGGTCAAGACGAGGGCCCTTCAGGTTTTTCGCCGGCTGGGTGAGGCGGAAGCGAAGCTG
>JAJXZM010000009.1 GCA_021780055.1 Acidobacteriota bacterium | reverse complement strand
AACTGCAGCTTCGACGGGTGGAACCGTCCAAAACGATTGAATTATAACGTCCTTTTGGCGAGTCAACAAGAAAAAATTCAATTAAGTCCAGAATCCAGGGTTATGAGTCGCGTCGTCCCGCTTGGGGGTGCCTATTGCTGGATTCAGAACCTATAACGCAGAACTCATAACTCATTATCCCTAAAGCATTTTTTCCACGATCCCCGGCACCGCCTGGACACACTCGTCCAACTTTTCGGGATTTTTGCCGCCGGCCTCGGCCAGGTCTTTGCGGCCGCCGCCTGAGCCTTCCATTAGCGCTGCGGCCTGCCGCACAATCTTCCCGGCATCGAGCCTGGAGGTCAAATCCTGGGTGACGCCGATGATCAACGCGGCCTTGCCATCCGCAACCGAGCCCAGCGCAATCACACCGGAGCCGAGTCGCGCCCGCAACTGGTCCACCATCTGCCGCATGGCGGGCCGCGAAACTCCTTCCACGCGCGCGGAAACCACCCGCACGCCCTTGACGTCGCGTGCCTGATCCAGCAGGTCGCCTGCCTGCGCCGCCGCGCGCTTCATCTGCTGGGCGTCGAGTTCCTTTCGGAGCTTCTTCTCCGTCTCAGCCAGTTTTTGCGCCGCTTCCACAACCTCGCCGGGCTTGGCGCGCAGCGTTTCGCCCACCATCCCCAGCGTCTCATCGGACTTGCGCAGGTGCTCCAGCACGCCCAGCCCCGTGATGGCTTCAATGCGCCGGGTGCCCGCCGCAACGCTGCCCTCGCTTACGATCTTGAACAATCCGATATCCCCCGTACGCCGGACGTGCGTGCCGCCGCAAAGCTCGCGCGAAAAGCTGCCGTTATCCACTGAGAGCACCCGAACGCGGTCGCCGTACTTTTCGCCGAACAGCGCCATGGCGCCGGTCGCGAGCGCCTGGTCGATGTCCATCAGGTCGGTGCGAACTTCTTCGTTCTTCAGAATGTGCTGATTGACGAGGTCTTCGATGTCCAGTAGGTCCTGCTCGCCAAGCTCGGCGTAATGCGAAAAGTCGAAACGCAAGCGGTCCCGCGCCACCAATGAACCGGCCTGCTTCACGTGCGTGCCCAGGGTTGTCCGCAGCGCAGCGTGCAGCAGGTGGGTCGCCGTATGATTGCGCCGGATGGCGTCACGACGCTCGGCATCGACTACGGCTGTGATCATGTCGCCCACGCGCAGCGTGTCGCGTGCCGTGGCTTTGTGCGCTGTCACGCCGCTCACCGGGCGGTAAGCGTCGGTGATGTGCGCCACTTCGTGGTCACTGTCCGAAGCAAAGAATCGCCCCGTATCTCCCACCTGGCCGCCCGACTCGGCATAAAACGGCGTGTGGTCGAGCACGATTTCGATTTCCTGCCCGGCCTCTGCTTCCGTTATGGGCTGGCCTTTCTGAATCAGCGCAATAATCTTGCAATCGGACGACTTCACCTGCGTGTAGCCGTCGAAAACCGTTTGGTACTTTTCAGCCAACTTCTGGTAGGCTGGCGCCGCGGTCTTCTTCTCCGCGCCTTTCCATGACGCTCGCGCCCGTTCGCGCTGCTTCTCCATTTCGGAGTTGTACCCGTCGAAGTCAACGCTCAGGCCGTAGTGCCTGACGATGTCCTGAACAAAGTCCGGCCGCAGGCCAAACGTGTCATGCAGGACAAAAAGGTCCGTGCCAACAATTTTCCCGTTTTCCAGTTCCTGAGCTTCCGTCGCTGTAACGCCCTGCCAGCCCTTGCTCTTTCTCCATTCGCCAAACGGTCTTCGCCCACCGTCCTTGAGCAGCACGTCGGCCTTGTCAAGCCGCTCAAGCCCCACGCGGGTCGTTTCGGCGTACCGCTCTTCTTCAATCTTGATGGCCCTGGCCACATGGTGCGCGGTTTCGGCGAGTTCGGGGTAGGCGTCCTTCATCATGTCCACCACGTGGCCGGACATCTTATAAAGGAAGGGTTCATTCATGCCAAGCGTCTGGCCGTGGTAGAGCGCGCGGCGCATGATCAGCCGCAGCACGTAGCCCCGGCCTTCGTTCGAGGGCAGCACGCCGTCAGAAATCAGGAAAGTTGCCGCACGAGCGTGGTCGGCGATGATGCGCAGTGAAATGTCCGCGTCGTGATTCGCGCCGTATTCCACGTTCGCGAGCGCCGCCGTCTCATCGATTAACGGTCTGAAAAGGTCGGTATCGAAATTCGAGAGCTTACCTTGAAGCACTGCCGCAATGCGCTCAAGCCCCGCGCCGGTGTCAACGCACGGCTTGGGGAGCGGCGAAAGGTTGTAAGTCGTTACGCCGTCCTTTTCCTCTGCCGTCCGGTCGTACTGCATAAACACCAGGTTCCAGATTTCGACGTAGCGCCCGCAATCGCAAGGGAACTTGCAATCGGTGTGGCCCAGGTCGCTTGCTTCGCGCCCCATGTCATAGTGGATTTCGGAACATGGACCGCACGGGCCCGTATCGCCCATCTGCCAGAAATTGTCGTGCATTCCAAGCTCGAAAATGCGGTCAGTTGGAACGCCCACCGAGCGCCACAAATCGTAAGCTTCGGAATCGCGCGGAATTCTCGCAGATGGCTCATCCAATCCTTCAAAGATGGTGGCGTAGAGTTTTTCCTTCGGGATCGCGAACTCTTTGGTCACCAGTTCCCACGCCCAGGGAATCGCCTCGGCTTTGAAGTAATCGCCAAAGCTGAAGTTGCCCAGCATCTCGAAGAAGGTGTGGTGGCGCCGCGTGCGGCCCACCTGCTCCAGGTCATTGTGCTTGCCGCCCGCGCGAACGCATTTCTGTGAGCTGCAGGCGCGCGTGTAGTCGCGCTTCTCGCGCCCCAGGAACACGTCCTTGAACTGGTTCATCCCGGCGTTTGAAAACAGCAGCGTGGGATCGTTTGCAGGCACCAGCGAAGACGACCGCACAACGCGGTGCCCGCGGCCTTCAAAAAATTTCAAAAAACGGGTTCTAATTTCGTTTGAGGTCATGATTACGGTTTTAGGTTCCGAGTTCAAAGTTTCAAGTTGAATTATGAATTATAAATTATGAATTATCGCGGTTTTTCGGAGCCCGGCTTTTGCGCTTGGTGTTCAGAATGATGGAGGTGATCACGTTGAGCAGTTCCTCTGTCTCCCGGGTCAATGGCCCAATCCGTTCTTGCGGAACGAGGTCGGACTCCGCCAGCACGCGGAGCCAGTAGAGGCTTTCCCTTGCTTCTTTTTGAGAGATCCCCAGCTTGTGGACGAAATCCGCCCGGCTCTCGGCCGCCTGTGCCTCTTCTACGTTGGCGCCAATCGAGCTTGCTGCTCGCAGGTATTGCCTTCCTAAAATCCAGCCTGCCCCCTGCCGTTGTTCCTGTAGGTATGGATATAGTTTTACCGCGCGCAAAGTATAATCAAACGAACGTCTTTGTATGTCCTTCGAACTTGTTCCAGTAACCATTCAATGGTTCCAGTGAGATAACCTGCCGCTTTGCCTTGCATAATTCATAATTCAGAATTCATAATTTCTCAGACTCTTCTTCCATCTCCGCCAAATTAATGTCGTAAGGGACATTGCTGAGTTCGGGGCGTGAGCGTATCACTTTCATAATATCACCAGCTCGGAAGCCTCGGCGGATGAGGCTCTGGCAAAGGGAGGCGATTTTCGGGCGGGTCATGGGCTTGCGGAGGGTGCGGATTTTTTTGTCCACGGCGCGTTCCAGCAGTTCGCGTTCGTCGACGGAATCGAAGGCGTTTTCGACTGCGTGGTCGATCACGCGGTAATCGACCAGCTTGCCCTTCAGTTCGCGCCGGACGCGGTGCCGGCCGTAGTTGCGCACACGGGCGAGCGAGGAAGCATAGGCTTCGGCGAACCTGGCATCATCGAGGTATCCAAGCTGGCGCAGGCGGGACAGGACATTTGGGACTTCAGCGGAATCGGGAAATCTCCTTTCGAGGGCACGGCGCAGTTCAGCCACCGAATACGGCCGCCGGGAAAGCATGGCCACGGCGGTTTCAAAGGGAGACTTTGGCGGTGAGGTTTTACCTTGCAAAGCGGTCCACCTGACTGGCTCTTTCCATTTCGTCTCTTGCAGCGTCGGTCGTGGATCGAATTCCCTGAATGCGCAGCTTGAATTCGTCTGCGTTGGACGCGTACAAAAGCGCTTCCTCCAGCGTGATCAGTTCCTTAGTGTACAGATCGTAGATGGACTGGTCAAAGGTCTGCATCCCATATTGGGAGACGCCGGAGGCAATGGCTTCGTGAATCAGGCGGGTCTTTTCCGGATTGATGATGCAGTCGCGGATGTATTCCGTGGTGATCATAATTTCGGCGGCGGGCACGCGGCCGATGCCGTCGGACTTGCGGACCAGCCGCTGGGAAACGATGGCTCGAAGTGTGCTGGCCAGCAGCAGGCGGATCTGTTTCTGCTCGGGCGGGGGAAAGACGGCGATGATGCGCTGGATGGTTTCCGTGGCGTCCAGCGTGTGCAGGGTGGAGAGCACCAGGTGGCCGGTTTCTGCAGCCAGCAGCGCGGTGTGAATGGTTTCAAGGTCGCGCATTTCGCCCACCAGAATGACGTCGGGGTCCTGGCGCAGGGCGGCGCGCAGCGCGATGCCAAAGCCGGAAGTGTCCACTTCCACCTCGCGCTGGTTCACAAATCCTTTTTTGTCGCGGTGCAGGAACTCGATGGGGTCTTCGATGGTGATGATGTGGTCGGTGCGCGTGGAGTTGATGCGGTCCACCATGGCGGCGAGCGTAGTGGTCTTGCCGCTTCCGGTCGTCCCGGTCACCAGGATCAGACCGCGGCTTTCCTGACAGATCTTTTCCAGCACGCGGGGCAGGGCAAGTTCTTCCAGGGTGCGAATCCTGGTGGGGATCACGCGCAGCACCATGCCCACATTGCCGCGCTGCTGGAACAGGTTGACGCGGAAGCGTCCGAGGCCGGCCACGCCATAGGCCATATCGAGTTCGGTGTTTTCCTTGAATTTCTGCTTCTGGCGGTTGGTCATCATGCTGAAAGCCATGTTGACCATGTCTTCGCCCGAGATGCGTGAATACTCCGTCAGTGCGCGCAGTTCGCCATCCACGCGAATGTAGGGATAATTGCCCACCTTCAGGTGAAGGTCGGAGGCCTTGCTTTCGCACGCCGTACGCAACAGTTCGTCAACAGTCACAGTCCAATCCGTCAGGTTGATTCTGAGAACGCAGCGCCGTGGCCTGCTGTTTCTGCGATTGCCTTAGAATGCGGCGGGCGCAGCGCCGGCAGGATTAGTTATCGGCTTGTAACGGCTTGCGCTTGAGAGTGGCTGCGGGCCGTCGCGGGTGGAGGCGCGGCACAAAGAAATGTATCGAGGCTGGGCAGTCTCTTCCCCACGTGATAAAAGGAATGGGTTTGAGAATGTGAAGAGGGCCCGCACTTTGCGAGCCCCTTAGTCAAATTTCCGTGTGGGAATCGGCCGGGTCTATCTTGAAGACGCTACCGTCTGGTTACAGTAGGTCAGCCAGCCGTATTTGTCTTCGGCGCGGCCTTCGACGATGTCGAGGTAGCGTTTCTGAAGTTGCTGTGTGACGGGGCCGGGCTGGCCCTTGCCTACCGGGATGCGGTCCACCGAGCGCACCGGAGTAACTTCCGCCGCGGTACCCGAAAAGAAAACTTCGTCGGCGATATAGAGGATTTCGCGCGCCAGTACCTGCTCGATTACCGGAATTCCGGCTTCTTGGGCAAGCTTGATAATGGAAGCGCGGGTAATGCCCGGAAGCACGGACGACCCCAACGGAGGCGTGTAAATCGTTCCGCTGCGGACGACAAAAACGTTTTCGCCGCT
>JAJXZM010000546.1 GCA_021780055.1 Acidobacteriota bacterium | reverse complement strand
TTGCCCCGGAAAAGGGTGACGTGTACCAGGTTAGCGCGGGAGGCTCGACTTTTGATCCCTCGTCCAAATCGATGTTCCGCGTCGATCTGGACCAGAGTGGCCAGCGGGTTGAAGTCTTCAAGGGCGATGTCAGCGTGCAGGGTCCTTACGGCAGCGGAACCATTTCAAAAAATCAGGTCCTTGCCCTTACGCCTGGGAGCGCAGAGCCTTTCCAGGTTGCGTCGGGGATTACAGAGGATGCCTGGGACCAGTGGGTGGACAAGCGCCAACAGACTGAAACGGTTGCCAGCAACGGGAATGTTGGCTTGCAGTATTCCGGCAATTCACTTTACGGCTGGAACGACCTCGCCTTTTACGGCGCATGGAATTATCTACCGGGATACGGCAGTTGCTGGTCTCCGATGCTGGGGGCCGACTGGGTCCCGTATTCAGTAGGTCGTTGGTCCTGGTATCCCGGATTGGGTTATACCTGGATCTCTGGCTTTTCGTGGGGCTGGCTGCCTTTCCACTATGGCAGTTGGATTTATCCCTCCAACATTGGCTGGTGCTGGGTGCCGGGCAATTTCACAAATTGGGCGCCGGCATTGGTTTCATGGTACCAGGGTCCCGGTTGGGTTAGTTGGGCTCCCCGGGCCTATACGGGCACGTACAGTTGCCCCGCAGGGCATAACTGCTCCGTTGCGGTCAGCAATAATACGTTTCAGGGCGGGAGGGCGATCTCTCCAGGAGACTTGCTCAGGGTTCATCCTTTCCAGGGTCACGCGGTCGGTTCTCCGACGGTTCCTCTTACACGAAATTTAAGATTGGCGGGCCCTGCCATTGAGGGTTCCCCACAAATAGCGACATCGGCTGCCCGAGGCGGCCTTCGGGTTCGTCACGGAACAGTCGCGCCGACGAGAATTTTTTCAACAGGCACAGTCACCGGGGCATGGGATATGCAGCCGCACGCGCCTGCGGTCTTTGACCAGCAGACTCACCGCTTTGTGAACGGAACTGGACCGGCCTTCCAACCGAATCGTGCAGGTATGGGGAACGGATTGCACGGCTCGGTTTCGACCACATCCCGTCCACCCCTCAATAACGACATGTTGCTGGGGGGGAGAGGCGCCTCACGTGGGAGGCGCTTGACTGAGTTTCCTATCTCGAGTCTTGGTACAAACAGCCAGGCGGTTCACCAATCAAGTTCAATGATGCCGTCCGCGCGCCCTGCCACGCCGGCGATGCGTATGCCGGATTTCCGCCAGGAAAGAATGCTGATGAAGGAGCAGAGGATTGAAAATGCCCGAATGCGCAAAGAGATGCGGCAGATGAACCGGCAGTCCGGCATGTCTCAGCAGCGCATGAATCAAGGTTCATCCTCACGCTCATCAGAGGGTGGGTTCGGCGGTGGCCGGAGTACGGGCCAATCTTCCGGACAAATGGGTGGTGGAATGCGTAGTGGAGGCATGGGCGGTGGCATGAGGAGCGGCGGTATGGGCAGTTCTAGCGGAGGGATGGGCGGAGCCTCGCATGGCGGAAACTCTGGTGGCCCGCAGCACCGATAAGGTGTTTCAATTCTGAAGGAAGTTGATGAATGGCCTGCGGTCGGACTAGGAAACAATAATTCCCGCATAGCCCACCACTGAATCCCTGTCTCCACCTGTGTCAGCTGAGGTTGCGTGCCTGATCAGGCGGGCTTGGCGGGCGCCGAGTTCCTTTGCAGCCACTAGCATGGCAACCGTTGGGGCAAAGCCGCACATGGAAATGTCCTCGTCGCGAATGACCTCCAGCAGTCCCGAGGGATCAAGCTGGAGAATCTTCGCAATGGCTTTGTCATCTTTCTCGCGCGTGATGCCATCCGGTTCGTAATGGTTCATATCACTCGAAGCGACAATCAGGACCGGCTCCGCTGACCGCTGAGCTGCGCTTGCGATGGCATGGCCCAGCTTTTCAAGGCTAGAGTAATCCGCCAATGCGATTACAATCGGTACAAAGCTAAATTGACCCGCTGAACGCTGCAGGAAGGGAATCTGTACTTCAAGAGAGTGTTCGCTGGCGTGGGCCCCGGCATCTTCGGCAAGCAAGGGACATCCTATTCGGATCTCGTTGGCAAGTTCGCGGTCGAGTGGTACCTGGCCAAGCGGTGTGTCCCAGACGCCTTCGGACATTACGGCGAGTGGAGAGCCTCGGCCCCAGTGGTTCGGCCCCATGACAACGTACCGCGTGCGCGCCGGCAGTAAACGGTAAACGGCTCCGGCAACATGCCCGGAATACATGTATCCGGCATGGGGTACAACGCAACCGATCGCGGAATCGATTGCCTGTTCATCTGGTGACGCGGGTTGCAGATATTCGTTCAGTTCGCGCAGAAGAACGTCGGGCTTGTGTGGATAAAATCTGCCCGCCACTGCCGGAGAACGCACTGATCGGGACTCCATAATCGAATCGTAGGCGTGTGTTCTCTGTGTTGTCAAGGTCCTGGTAAAGGGAATGCTGGAGCGGGTAGGCCTGCGCCGACGGGGAAAAGGACTGTTCCTGGACTGGGTTAAGGAAAATGCGGGATCTGACTATTCTTTCTCTTTTTCAACCACAATCTTGAGGGATCTCAGGAACTTCGCGTCCTCAGTGGTCAGGAGAAATTCCGGCTTGTCAGGAGCAGTTTCAGGAGTAATGTCCTGACGGTGGACCGTCCCGGCATCCCCTTGTTTGTTAAAGCCAATGGTGACTTCCAGGACCAGAAAAAGGTCATATCCCGCAGCCCGGATGCGGCCCATGACGTTGGAAATATTTTCGGAATCGGCTAGAGACTCATTGATGGCCTGACCGAGTTCTTTGATCAGGTGTTTGAAATTGTCGTCGAGCTCCAAAAAGGCACCCTTCTTGATCCAAGTTATCCTTCTAATTGCATTCTAGGGGTCGGCCTGAGGCGGTGTCAAGGCAGCAGAACACACGAGGAGATTGACGCCGGAAGCGCTTGGTTTTACCATCGAGTACTGGAATTTCCAGGTAACCAGAGGCCGCTGCGACGATGCCAGCAAACTCGAAATCCTTTCTCGGCCGCCTGTTTCGCCGGGCGGTGCAAATGTTTCATATACTGGTTGGTGTGGTGTTTCTGTTCCTGACCCTTGGCATGGTGTCAGTTTCTTTAAAGCTCTGGCAGGAGTACCAAAAGATGCCCGAACAGAGCACGTTGAATTTTGCCATGGTGGTCGTCAGCGGGGCTTTCAGTTTTGTGTTGTTTATCTTTTGCCTTTATACCTTCGTGAAAGCCCGCAGTGTTCGTTGATCTCTCTACCCGGGCTCCTGAGATCGACATCAGGCTCGCGGGCGTAAGGACCTGGGTTCACCGCGATGAAGGATTCTAACGCCCGTCGAAACAAGCCTGGCTCAGACATCAGCTCTGCGGACGCTTCCGGTCGCTTATTTGACACTCCAGAGGACCTTGCTGGCTGGGATCCAAAGCAGGATCTGGGACGCCCAGGCGAATACCCTTATACGCGGGGTATTTACCCTGGCCAATACCGCAGTCGCCTGTGGACCATGCGCCAGTATGCGGGCTTCGGCTCGGCTCAGGAGTCGAATCAGCGCTACCGGTACTTGCTTTCGAAAGGGACGACGGGGCTTTCTGTAGCGTTTGATCTTCCCACGCAAGTTGGCCTTGACTCTGACCATCCGTTGGCCCAGGGTGAAGTCGGACGCGTCGGAGTTGCGATTGACTCGCTTGAAGACATGGAAGTGCTGTTTGACGGGATACCGCTCGAGCAGGTTTCCACTTCTATGACCATCAATGCCACGGCCCCCATCCTGCTTGCGCTCTACTTTGCCGCGGCGGAGAAGCAGGGCGCCGATCTCAGACGCCTTGCGGGAACCGTCCAAAACGATATTCTTAAGGAATATATTGCGCGGGGAACCTACATTTATCCGCCCCGCCCCGCAATGCGGTTGGTGACGGACATCTTTGCCTTTTGCTGTGACAGGGCGCCCGAATGGAATACGATCTCAGTGAGCGGCTATCACATACGCGAGGCAGGAGCGACGGCAGCTCAGGAGATTGCATTCACGCTCGGCAACGGCATTGCTTACATTGAAAAGGCGATCGAGCGGGGGCTCGATGTGGATGAAGTTGCGCCGAGGGTTTCGTTTTTCCTGAATGCCCACAATAATTTCCTGGAGGAAATCGCCAAGTTTCGCGCCGCTCGTCGGATGTGGGCGGACACCATGCGCGGGCGTTTCCAGGCGCAGAACCCACGCTCGTGGATGTTCCGCTTTCATACGCAGACGGCGGGTTCCACGCTGACGGCCCAGCAACCGGACACGAACATCGTGCGCGTAGCTTTGCAGGCTCTTGCATCGGCGCTGGGAGGCACCCAGTCACTCCACTCAAATTCGCGCGACGAAGCGCTGGCGTTGCCAACGGAGGAGTCGGCGCTGCTTGCGCTTCGGACCCAGCAGGTTATCGCCTTCGAAAGCGGAGTGACGAATACGGTTGACCCGGTGGCGGGGTCCTACACTATCGAGAGACTGACCAATGACCTTCAGACGACAGCCGAAGCCTATCTTGAGAAAATCGACGCCATGGGCGGGATGCTGGCTGCAATTGAAAAAGGGTTCGTGCAGCGAGAAATCCAGCAGGCTGCTTACGAATATCAGTCAAAGATCGAGAACGGGTCGCAGGTGATTGTGGGCGTTAACCGCTACCAGGAAGGCGCCGGGCAGAAGATCCCGATCCTGCGGATAGATCCGGAGATCGAACGGCAGCAGGTAGCGCGTCTACAAAGACTGCGCGAAGCTCGCAACGGCGCGCGGGTTGCTGCCGCCCTGCAGGAGATAGAAATCACGGCGAAAAGCGAGCGGAACCTGATGCCGTCCTTACTGGAGGCGGTGAAAGCCTATGCGACCGTGGGGGAGATTTCAAGCGTGTTAGGTGGGGTTTTCGGTCAATACAAGGAGGCGGTGATAATCTGATGCCAAGGTTAACCTTTCTCGGAGCAACCGGCACTGTTACCGGATCGAAATACCTGCTGGAGGCAGCAGGCGAGCGGCTGATGATCGACTGTGGCCTCTTTCAAGGCCATAAGGAACTTCGCCTGCGAAACTGGAATCCCTTGCCCATAGAACCTTCCAGCATCCACTGGGTGGTGTTGACCCATGCCCACCTGGATCACATCGGATTCATTCCCCGGCTTGTGAAGGAAGGTTTTCAGGGGCATATCCTGGCTTCCGCCGCAACGGTGGATCTGGCACACCTTGTCCTGCCGGACTCGGGCCACCTTCAGGAAGAAGATGCCCGTTACGCTAACAAGAAAGGGTTCAGCAAACACGCACCTGCCTTGCCCCTTTACACTCACGATGAGGCCGTCAAGGCGTTAGATCTGTTTCATGCGGTCGACGAGACGAAACCGATGGAGCTTTCGCCTCGCTTTAAGATCAAATTCTTCCGCGCCGGTCACATCCTGGGTGCTCGCATGGTGGAAGTGACGGTTGCGGAGGCGGGGAAGACTGTCAGGATTCTTTTCTCCGGTGATCTGGGTCGGTTTCCGCAACTGATCATCCGGGAGCCATCTATTCCGGATGCAGCGGAATACCTTGTGTGCGAATCCACTTACGGAGACCGACTTCATCCTACGGACGACTACCGAGCGCGGCTGGCCCGCATTATCGAAAGCACGGCCGCGCGGGGCGGCTCGGTCATCATCCCGTCGTTTGCGATCGGGCGAACGCAGGAATTGCTTTATCTTTTCCGGCAATTGATGAGCCAGAATCAGATGCACGATGTGCCTATACACGTCGATAGCCCCATGGCGATCGACGCTACCGATCTTTATCGA
>JAJXZM010000123.1 GCA_021780055.1 Acidobacteriota bacterium | reverse complement strand
CTTATATTCAGGCCCGCCAGGAAAGGACTTGCTGACTGACAGCGGCTTGGCGACCGGTCAACATGTGACGCTCAAACCATGGGACGTCATGATCATCGAGACAACATGACTGGCGACGTGTTAAAAGTTATGCAACCTGCCTGTAATCACGGTGGTGCTCATCACAGAAAGAGGTGTGAGCTGGGAACCTGTGATTGGGGAAACTGCCCGCTCGCCAAGGAACAAAACTCCCAACATCACGGAGGCATGGCATGGCAAGCGTGGAACCAGCCGCAGCGGGCGACACGCCTTAGTTCCTCGGTCGTATTGATGCCCACGAACCGGGTGGGACGGAAGGCCCTGGTTACGGGTCCTGAACGCAGTGCTGGTCCAAGCCCCTCCTGGCAGCTATGCCTTTCCTGGTTCCAATCTGCCGCTCAAGACGGAGATCGAAGCCTTCGGCAGAGTGTATTGCGCATCGGGGCCGCCCCCTACCGTCATCCGGCGGGGAGGATCATCGGGATCAGCATGGGACTCCGGTCCCACAGAGTGCCAGACATATTGCTCGCTGCCAAATGTCGTCATCTGAACAGGACCTGCAAAATGAGCCGCGCCACCGCTCTCTGAGTCCTCAAACGCAATCCGAACCGTCCGCGCATTGTTCTGATCTTTGTTGATCAGCAAGATCGACCAATTGTCATCAGGGCGCTTTAGCGCATAGCTCGTGATCAGCGCTTTTCCTCCCGCCTCCCTCACGGTCCCCGTAACCCGAAACATGTGATGGACACCGGCGTGATGTGCCGCCCAATCCCGGTTGATCATTCGGCTGGCATAGTATTCCGCCGTGTAGCCCTTGATCTTGAAATCGGAGTCGCAGACAAAGTTGCTCCAGGTGCCCCACCCATGGCATCCGCGGTTGGGAGGCTGCGGCTGGATGGGCGAATGGAAATATGCGCCCCCTCCCTCAAGAAAAAAGCTCCCCACGCTGTCAGCCAGCCAGAGGCCTGAGAAAATATCGGACATGTAGGGCGTCATTGCCCACGAAACGTTGCTCTCGGTGTTCATCAAGGGGATACCATCCGGCAGGCCGTCGTCGCGCAATGCCTGAAGGCAGCTGCGCGTCAATTCCGGTTCACGATAAAGGTCCGCCCAGTTCACCGAACAGGGATCAAAGGGATAGTGCTCAAATGAGACAAAGGCCAGGTCATGGATTCGCCCGTGCGCCTTCAGGTAGTCCAGGAAGCGCCCGAACCACGAGGTCCTCCCCTGCGCGTCCGGCCAGACGGAAACATCCTGGCTGATGCCCTGAAACACCGGACCGCCCAGTTTGAGACTGGGTTGTACCTTATGAATAGCATCGGCAAATTGCAGATAGAGCCCAGCATAATCCTCTGGCATGCAATACTGCCCATCGCACTCCTCGCCCATCTCGACCCTCGCCAGCGGATAACCCCGCTTCTTGAGATATGTAATCTGTGCCGCGGCGTCGTCCGGAGTGCTGTACAGGATGGCAACCGGAATCGTGGCCGGAAGCTTGTTTGTGATTCCGCTGGTGAAAAACAGGTCAAATCCTGTCTGCGAGCCGTGAGAATTCAAATCGGAAGCGGAATGCCAGGGGTCCGTCGAGGAGCAATAGGTCGCAGTCTGGCTGACGTCCGGAGCATGCTTCACGAGATCGACAAACGTTCCGTCATCTTGCAGAGTGCCGGCATAAACTTCGTGAATTGCATAACCCACACGGTCTCGCGCATCGCCGGATGCAGACGATCCGGTCCGGCTGGAAGACTTTGTCATCACGACTCGAATCCATCGCGTTGCAACCGGAGACCTGGAAAGCCGCAAAATCACTGGTCTTCCGTCTCCGTTGTGCACGTTCCCATAAGTGAAGAGAACCCACCGCCCCGCGGCTTGCTGTGCCACTCCGCCACCGCCGGCAGAGTATTGCCCCTCCCAGCTCATGGGGTCGTCGCCCGTCCAGTATTGAACATCGTAGACACTCGCATACGCGTCGCCCCAGTCGATGCATAGAGCGTTAACTTTCTGAACTGCGCCAAGGTCAATAATGATCCACTGGGGATGCAGCGTATCATCTTCGCCAGTGAACCTTTGTGTCAGGTAGGGATTACTCTTCCAAAATGTAGCCGAATCTCCGTCCGTCAATCGCGAATAGCCTCGATCCGCGCCCCCGTTTTGCGTCGTGCCGCGGCGAGGAAGCGGGTAACCAAAGGAATTCCGCAGAGAACCTTTCGGATTGGCATTGCCGGTAAAGTATCCTTGCCGCCTGGCCGGATCGCTCCATTCACCGTCCGAATTCCAATGCCAGGCCTCGATCGCCAGTTCAGTATGGAGGCGATAGGTGATGGGGCCCCAACCGGCGGAAAGGGATTCGCGGATAATCTCCGGCGTATAAATCTTATCGATGATAGACGGAGACAGCTCGTCCATGGAACTCCCCAGGCTTTCATCGGGATCAAAGGAGTTCACCACATGCCCCGGGCTCACATCCACGCGGAGCGTTGCCGAGGCGTGAGCACTTTCGCCTCCGGCTGCCAATTCAGAGGCACGCCCGGCCGGGGAAAAAATGGTGGCTGGCAGCCCCGAAAGTGCGGCAGCACTGGCCAGGAATCTGCGTCGGGTCAGCCGTGCCATGAAAACATTTTCCTTGGCATCGCTCATTAGTAGCCATCTCCATTCAACCGGAATGCTCTCTTTGACCTTGCGGAAATTGAAATATATACCCATTGCGTACAATCGAGTGCAGTTTCTTCTCCGAAAGGGCCCCCTGCTCTTAGCCAACCTACACGATGTCCTCACGAACAATTGCCATCGCCCCGGAAGCCAAAAAGGTCAGGTACTCCCAAGTGCCGAAACATTCTGGGAACCCTATTCTCTCTTGTCACAATGGGTGATCTTGTCCGGCTGGAAGCGACTGATGTGACCGGGGTCGTTGGTACCAAGTGAACTGAGAGAGAATTCACATGAGGAGGACCGGTCATGTCCAGGAAGAGGTACCAGCCGGAGCGGATTGTGAATCTGCTTCGGAAGATTGAAGTGGAGATCGCGAACGGCAAGAAAACCGCTCAGGCGGCCCGCGAGGAGGGGATCCGTGAACGGACCTATTACCGGTGTCGGAAGGAGTTGGGGGGTGAAACTCGGCCCGGCGAAGCGGTTGAAGGAACTGGAAAACGAGAACAGACGGCTGAACAGACTGGTGGCTCAGTTTTCCCTGCAGAAGCAGGTTCTGCGCGACTTTGCGCAGGGAAGCTGCCAACAGTCTGATGACCTTTCTATCGCCGGGCCTCGCCCGGTGACTTGCACCTACCAGGGAATCGCGCGGCCTGCAAGTATCTGAACCGGCAGGCGCGCCGCGCTCGATGTGCTCACTAGGCACATGTGGGCGAATTCCAACATCCTTGGAACCTTCCGCAGCTCCCACACTGGTTCTGAAATGCGCTCTGGCCCTCTCGCGTCCCAACGTCGAAGGTTTCCTGATTGGTCAAGGGCGTGTCGGCGATGCTCAGGCGCATATCTGGGCTGTTGGTTAGGCAGGCAAGAATCCTGTCGCCACGATGGAGATGGCATTTCCCTGCAAGGCCGCGATCAATGCCGTCAGAGGTACTCTCTATTCTGGATGATCCGCATACGTACGCTGCCTTTCTCCGGGATTGCAGCGCTGGGGACGCGATGGGGCCGGAGGGGCGACGGTCGAACGCACGTTGACATGGAACTTCTGATAGGCGCTGTAGCTGTCGGTCTGATCCAAGTTGAGTCCGAACAAGAGCAGGGCTCGGACGCTGATGCGGGCGGAAATGTGGGTGGGAAGCCAGACCTGCCCGTCCACGAGCGTCTGCACGAATGAAACTGCCGAGCCTCTGTGCAGAGAGGCGACCAGGCCGTCGCCGACCTTGATGTCGTTCTCAACATGCGCGTCAAGCTGCGTTACCTCGTGCGCCTTTTCGTCGATCCAGATCGTGCCGGCGAGCGCCTGGGCGACCTTTTCCATAAGGTTTCTGGGCTTGTAGTTTGGGTTGCGCGAAAAATCGAAGACGATGAGCTCCTCGCCCGTGCGGCTTTCACGGCGGGGATGGACGAACAGGTCGGCGCGGAGGAAGTTCTGGATGGTGAGGGCGGCCCGCTGCTTTTCCTTCGCGGTCGCCTCGGCATCGCCGCCGGTTTTCTTTTCGTACTTTTTAATTTCATTGGCGACGCGCTCGTCCTCCTTTTTCTGGGCGCGGGCGCCGAGCGGTCGTCCGTTTTTCTCGATCAGCCGATCAACTTCCAGCGGGCCGAAGAATGACACCTGGTAGACATACGTCTCCGTTTTCTTCACACGGCCATGCTTGCCGAGGTTACGCACGGTGCGCGTGTCTGTGCAGGAGTAACTCTCTCGCAGGCGGTCAACCCCGTCCTGATTGGCCAGCACTTCCTTCATCAGTGAGGCAATGGGAGGGATCGGTCGCGAGTCTTGCGGGGATGGTCGGGCGTGCACCGCAAGGGAAATGGAGAAAATGACAGCAGCGCCTGCGGAATGGGCCTCTGTTCTTCCCATGGCGCGATTATAGGCTGGATTCCCCCTGGCATGCGGAGGGATTATGGATGCGTGAGGCGGTGGCGAAGTACGCAAACGCGCCACTCGCGGCGTGATGCGCAACTGCCGCAGTCGACGCACAGAGTCTCGCGTGTCGAAGTTCTTGTCGGCGGCCGTGGTCAGGCGCTTGCCACCACGCATCTCGCTCGCCATGGCCAACGGCGCCTCGCGTTCTGCCGTGCCTTCGGCCAGCGTCAGGCGTGTTTTCACCAACAGCCCGTAACCCAGACAGCAGAGTTGGGCCTCGCTGCCCTTTGTCTTCTTGTGCAGCCTCGACGCGGATCGGTAGTGGACCGCGATGCGTGGCGTTCGAGCGGAGTTCGCCGTGGAAATTCACCTCGCCGCCTCCCTCTGTGCCTGTCAACTGACAATTCCCCAGTTTTTGACGCTTTAAATTTCCCCAGGTCTTGCCGTGCTGGGGGCTGGGCTGGGGGGAGAGCCCAGCCCCCAGCCGCGCAGCTTTAGCTGGGCGGAGTGACCGCAGCCTTTCTCAACACTCCAGCTTTTCTTTTGTCCCTTAGCCGATAGCTTTCGCCCTTGATGTTGATCGAGGTCGAATGGTGCAGCAGCCGATCCAGACTGGCGCTGGCGGTCCAGGCACCGATTCGGGCTTCGTTTTTCGTCTCTTCTTTCTTCGATGATCATCGTTGTTTCGTGGGCAAACGCAGAGTTCTTACGGGCGCCGAACGTCAGGAGCCGATTGAGGTGAACTTCCGTCGAGACAAACCCATGACTCAATCCTCCCTTCAATGGCATTTTCATACCATTCACTGATTTTCAAGTCTTAACCATTTGTCTCAAAAATGGGGACAAGTCCAAACCGGCACTAAACCACAATCTGAGAAGGCTCCTTTGAGGTGCGGACCTGAAAAGCGGCTGGCTAAGCCGTTGGTTGCCAGCCGCTTTTGTGGAGGTCCTAAACCCCGCCAACCTCGTTGGCTACACGCTCTCGTATGGGAGAACTGAACGCTCCATCCGACCACTTTTGGCCTTCAACCCTCAAAATTTCTGGCCGCCAGGGAAGGCATTGTTCTCAGGTTCCTATACTAATTCAGGAACGAGGAGACGAATACCTTCTCTCCGACAGGCCAATACACGCTAATCCAATGATTGCGTCTATTGAGGTAACGATATGAAAAATCAAAAGAACAGGCGTTTGCTCATGTACAGCGAGGCGGCTGAGATGCTGAACCTGACCTTGGATGACATCCAGTGGCTGGTGAGCACCCGGCAACTCCACGAGATTGTCATTCGCGGGAAAAAAC
>JAJXZM010000083.1 GCA_021780055.1 Acidobacteriota bacterium | reverse complement strand
CAAGTTCCTTGTAAGCAGACAGAATGTAGGTCTCAAGTTCGGCTGGCACAGACTCGCGCATGATCTGCTGCTGGATTTGCGTGCTGAGCAAATAGATCTGAGCGATGTCTTCAGCGGAAGAGGATTGTATGAGGCGATCAATCTCGGCCTGAAGTTCCGGGCTCATGAATTCCCGAAACGCCCGGGAGGAAATGACAAAGCCGTTCGGTATCCTGACTCCGACTCGTTTGTGGACCTCTCCAAGGTTGGCAAGTTTGCTTCCAGCTTCGTCCAACCTGGTGATATCCAGGCTCCGAAGAGGGATTGTCCTCGGGCCGGCGCCGATATCCGTTTTAGCCGTGTGCAAAATACCTGTAATCCTGCCTTCGATCATCCTGAAACGGTCATAAAGGTCCGAGTACTTGCCGGGCGCCAATTCATGCATGCTTTCAATCATGCGCAAGACGTTGGTACAGATCGCGGTGCAGTGCGAGCGGATAAAAGACATGCCGAACGGACGGTCGCCTTTGCGCGCTTCCTCGATCTCAGCCATGATTTGCAGGGCTTTATTGTTCGCAGTGAGGAGTAACTTGAAATTGTGATACCGGGCCTGAAAGGTTGCGCGAAGTGCTTCCACCGCCACCGGAGAGAGCGGTTCTTCACTCTTCTTTAGTCCGAGTTTTTGCAGCCACTTCCTCATAAGACCCGTGCAGCAGCGCTACACATTGACCGGCCCGGCCGCCAACCTGTGTTAGAAGCTTGGCAGCCGTTCCAGCCCACGCGGAAGGCGCACGCAACCCACGCTTATCCGTACACTCCTGGGGAAAAGGGCAGTGCCGTCAGGCTCATCATTCGGACACTCCCCGGTTCTCCAGTTGTTTCTTTTTTTCGGCCAACTGTGTTTTCTTATGGGCGTCCTGGATCTTGTACACGAGTTCGTCAATCTGAGTCGGCTTCATCAAATAATCGAAAGCACCCACCGCCATGCCTTCGAGCGCTGCCTCCACACTTGCATGGCCCGTCAGCATGATGACCTCCACGTGATTGTGCGCTTTTCTTATTTCCCGCAGAGTGTCCAGGCCGCTCATACCCGGCATTTTCACATCCAGGACCACGACGTCCACGGGGCTTGCTTTCAACTGCTCCAGTGCAGCTTCGCCGCTCGTAACGCCATCAACAGCCAGGTTTCTCTTTCTGAGCCTCTTGACCAGAGTCTCCAGGAATTCGACTTCGTCATCAACAATCAAAACCCTTATCGGTTCCACTTGCGAGCCCTCCCAGGAACGGGCGGAATGGCCGGTGCGGAGGGAGCAATTGCAGCAGAGGAGCTTAAACTCGGGCCTGCTGCAAGAGCCAACCTTGTCATATCAAGTGCCTCCTTGTCCGGCCGCCGCAGGTCCTAAATTTCCCGCTTGGTCCTAGCCTTCGTCATAGCAAACCCACAGCCTTCGAAGAGGAAGTAAATGCCAAAACCCCACCATAGGGTATAAGCCAGGTAAAAAACCAAAAGAAACGCTGTAATGCCAGCCCTGTGTCTGACATTGTCAGGTTGGATACCATAGAAGTTGTAGGCTGGCTCAATGCCCTTTGTGACCACTGCAAGTACTATCTTGGATTGAGCGACGTGCCTCTCTTTGCCTCCTTGAAGCGCTTTGGCTATCCGGTTCAGGACGTCATTCCAGATCAGCATCGAGTCTCTTGCATCCATCCCATACTTTTCTCTGAGCTCATCCCCATTGTTCAAATACATGGTTTTGCAGTCCTGCAAAGCGGCGCCGAGGAGCCTTTCCAGATTACCTTTTACAATCAGCACTGCACCTTCCGCGGCAGTATCCGGGGCCGCCTTCGAAAGAATGCTCTTCGCCTGGTTTGCCCGCTCCGCGCTTTCCATCTCGATATTGACGGCAATCTCCTGGTTTTCAAACTTGGCAAGCTCCGAGGAGAGTTCGGGAACAAAATACGACGAGCCTTTGGCCAACCGATTGAACAGACGGTCTGAAAGCTTGAGACCGCTTTGTCCCTTAAAGACCGGAGCAAAAAATAGTGCCAGTACAACGAAAAAACTGACCCCGAGCAGCATGCCGGCAAAAGCTTTGCCATTATGGAAGATCAACATTTCACCTTCTCCTCTCCGAACCCGCTGCGCGCAGTCGTTCCGACATGGACTTCCCGGGGCGGTGCTTCTTCTCTTAGATTCTTGATATTCGAAACGAACTTGACAAAGACCCAGCCGGCAAAGACAGAGCACACGATCCAGAAAAAGAAGTTACCCACATGTTGGATGCTGACGACAACTGAGGTCGGAATGTGGATCACTCCCAATTGCTGCATCCTCAAAGGGAGAACAAAGAGCCGGTCGACAAACCCGGCGATGATGGCAACCGCAAAAAAGCCTCGAATATGGATACCCTTCACCACTTTGGTGGTAAGCGCGCCCACCTGTATGCCGACCAGGGAACCGACCAGCATTCCCAGCGCCACAGAGTAAAAGATGTATCCATAAATTGCGTATTGACTGATGGAAGCCACACCTGCTGTGAAGATAATCTGCAGAATATCCGTGCCCACCGTGGTCATGGAGGAAACTCCGAACGCGTACACAAACATCGGGAAGGTTGCGAACCCGCCGCCAGCGCCCATCATGGAGGCAAGGGCCCCGACAAAGAGACCGCCAGCCGCAAGCATCACCCAGGAAATGCGCTTCCCACCGGGAACGAAATCCTCATCCAACGTCACCATCGGTGGAATTCTTACCGCCTGGCACTTCAAAGCAAGCGTCGTGGTTCCCGTGTATGCCTTGCCGTCGTCAACAACTTCTGAACCGTTTCGATGCTTCAGGAAATCGTATAAAGCATATGAGCCAAGCAAGCCCAGCAAAAGGACGTATAAGGTGCTGATAAACGCATCGCTCAAGATCGGGTTCTTATCATAGATCGCCCGGTTGATTGCTCCGCCGACGTACACACCCCCGAGCGCACCACCCATAAATGGCACCGCCAGTCTGATTGACACGTTGCCTAGCTTATGGTGAATGGTGGTGCCCATGATCGCCTTTGCAAAAACATTAAAAAGGCTTGTGCCCACAGCCATGATTCCCTTTAGGCCGATTGACATGAGCGCCGGCGTTATGACGAATCCGCCGCCCGCCCCGATGCACCCGGTAATCAACCCGGCAACAAGCCCGATTCCGATGGCAGCAAGGAATAGGGTTCCCGAATAATACGAGGGGCCGTACGTTTCCTTGCCCCCGAGCATCAGAGGAGCTGCATAAGCAACCGACACAAACAAAATCGGCAAACACAGAAGCAGCAGAATAAACATCTTCCTGCGGCTCTTGATGATAGACATTGAGGCTTCATAGTCCCATTCCGCTTCTGCAATGGCTACAGCCTTCAGGAACTCGTAGATCTGCCTGGTGGCGTTCATCATCGAGAGGCCTCCGTCCGGGATGAAGCGAAACACTCCATGAATGAGTCCGCCAACTTCGCCCCTTCACAGTCTCTTGCGACATTTGTGGCCCTCGCTGCCTGGTGATGGAGGCCAACTCCAATGGACAGTCATGCCCATAGTTGGGCCCCCCCTCACTTGTCGCCAGTTTGAGACCAACTCATGCGTTTACAGCTTCCTGTCTGGTTAACGAAAGTTTCTTAACCAGAATGTCCAGCAAAAGGCCTGATTTCGGGCTGGTTGCCGTAATTCTCAGGTTTGCGGGCGCCAACGTAACGCCCGGAACTCAAGAAACTGATAAATGCTCGGGAAATAATTACTTGATGGATGATGGGATCCCTTTGGGCTTGTTCAGTCGCAAAGGGCTTGGTAGATGAAAAGTGGGGCCGGATAACGTGGCTGCCAAACATGAGACGCTACCTGCTTGCTTTTAAAGATCGACCAACTTAAGGCACTTCTCTTTGCGTCTCGAAATCCACGGCAGGGGGTTGGAGCGAATAACGCGAAGAGCCGAAGGGCACTGGATCCTCCTTTCCCTATCGAATTAGATACCATCCTCTTGCCAGTCTTCTGTGACGTGGGTCACCCGTTGGGCGTGCGCTTCGACACTTGCCCATCTTCGCTGGATTCGCTCCGTAAGACGAATGAAGTGCCTGAAATCGTGATTTACAATATGGGTGGACAAAGCCTCCGTCATCTTGGCAGAAGTGACGCCGCACGTTGCCGTTGACGGTGGGTTGCCGATCTCAAGTGCCGCACAACCTTCTCGATGCGGTCAACCTGCGGCCATAGCCGTTGCAGATGTGGAGACTTCATCTTGGCCTTGGGGCCGCCGGTACCTTCGGATTCGTCCTGACAGCAAATTCAGAAAATCAGTCGGAGCGAAAACTGGATTTGGCGTGACGTTCCAGCTGTGCTGTTGATGATTCCAAACCCGCTCCCGCGCAGAATATTCGATGGAAGACCGAAGTTCACCAGGTTAAAGACGTTGAAAAACTCTGCACGGAACTGGAGAATCCCAAGCTCCCGGTTCGAGCTGCTGGTGAAAGGCGTGTCCTTAATCAACGCCACATCAAAATCCTGGTATCCGGGGCCACGAAAGGTGTTACGGCCAAGCGTGCCAAACACACCCTGGTTCGGTCCAGTGCCTCCGGCCACATTGATGGGAATGGAGAAAAATGAGGCATTGTTCGCGCCGCGCCCAAAGTAGTCTTCCCGCACAGAGCGGCTGGTGGAAAAAGAAGGCTGGCCGATCTGGTCCGGGCGGTCCGCACCTCCCGCTCCTGCGCCGGTTTGCTGGATGCCCGAATACACGCTGAAGGGCAATCCGGTCATCAGGGTTGTGATGTTCAGGAATTGCCACCCTTCCGTAATCGGTTTCCCCAGAGGCCGAAGAAAACTCACTCGATCAACAGGAAGCGCTTCGATCAGACTCAGAGTGAAAACGTGGGTCACGTCGAAATTGGAAGGCCCCTTGTCCGCTCCGGGATTCCATGGATTTTGCGGCAGCGTCTGCAAAATAACGCCCGGACTTCCGTTAACATTGCCGAGGGCCGAACTGGTGTCGTCCAGCGACTTGGAATACGTATAACTGGCCTGGAAGCCCAGTCCAAATCGAGTGGAGCTTTTGCTGACGCCCGCCTGCAAAGACTGATACGTGGAATGCGATCCAGTCGTCACTAGGGTTAATGGTCCATACCCTCCCACCGGCTGGTCGGCGGCGTTGAATTGAGTGAACCGGGCGTAGTTGGGTGAGGCCCCGCTGTAACCGTTTACGGGGAATGTGCTGGCGAGATGCACCCCCACGGTAGCCACGTAATTCGCGCTGAGCTTGATCTGGCCAAAATCATGATCGACTCCCGCCGTATAAGTCCCGATGTAACCGTTGCGAAAGTCTTGGGCCATACCACCTGTCGTGAGCAGTTGGACTTGATTCCCGGGCGTAAGCGCCGTCAGGTCATTCTGAAATCTTTGAATGTCAATCGGCGTGTTAGCAGCGACATTCGCCGGGTTGCCGTCCGGGAACACCGGCAGACCAGCGGGCGTATAGACGGGAGGCAACGTAACTGGGGTTACGGAATTGCTGAACGGCACTGGAATGCCGGGTGCGGCAGTGACAAAAGGCGAAAACAGAAAAGGGATACTTCCTGTTAAGAAATTGTCCTGATACAGATTGGGCAGAATGGTCGTGATTGCGCCGCCGGCATGCAGCACCGTCCGATCAGTGAGCCGATAATCGGCCGCCAGTCGGGGCGCCCATCCATTCCAGTCCGTCGCATAGGGAGGCTGAGGGTTCTCCAGGTAAACAATCTTTGCGCCCGACGCCCAGAATGGGACGTTTCCTCCATTGGGCCCTGTCATCACTGGCGCGGACGTCCGCTTTTGGGGTTCTTCGATGGGACTGTATATGCTATACCG
>JAJXZM010000133.1 GCA_021780055.1 Acidobacteriota bacterium | reverse complement strand
CTTTACCTGCTCTTTTTCCTCGTAACCGGCGCGTTGATCGGCAAGTTGGTATTGCGGAATTCGCTCTGGAAATGGCTCGTCTTTTTCGTCCCGCTCTGCTGTGGAATGTTATACGCCCAACTGCAGATTTACTCCGGCAGCCCGCACATCGAGTGGCCGGGCGCTCAGGACCCCAACCCCTGGGTGCAGGCTTTTTTGTGGATCCGCCACAATACTCCCAAAGACGCTTACTTCGCGCTCAACCCGCGTTTCATGAAGCTTCCGGGAGAAGGCTACCACGGATTCCGCGCCCTGGCTGAGCGCAGCAGGATGGCTGATTACGTTAAAGATCCCGCAGTCGTCACGCTGTTTCCCGATATCGGTAATGAATGGCTCAAACAGGTCACCGCTCTCCAGGGTTGGAAGCGCTTCACCGTAAAAGATTTTGTGCGCTTGAAGCAAGAGTTTGGTGTGAACTGGGTCGTGCTGGAACAGCCCGGCGTGCCTGGTCTCGATTGTCCCTACCAGAACAGCCGCGTACGTGTGTGCAGAATCGAATGAAGTGTGCGCCGTGAATTATTAAGAGATGCACTTCAAAATTGGAGCCGGTCAGTTCAGGCAGAGGTTTCCGGCATAATCGAAACTTCGTCGAGCCGGATAAAATCCTGAATGACATGCTCGTGCGTGTCATCGAGTTGACTTATCGGGCCAAAGTAGGCGACGCGGCCGTCCACCAGGAAAACAACGCGGTCAGCCAGTTTCCGGGCCAGCTTCACGTCGTGTGTAACCACCACTGATGTCAGGCCAGTCTGTTTTTTGAGCTTGAGGATCAGGTCCCCAATCAACTGGGCCATCAGAGGATCGACCATGGTAGTCGGCTCGTCATAAAGGATTGCTTCTGGCTCGGCCGCAAGCGAACGCGCGATGGCTACCGCACGTTTCATGCCTGTGCTCAGGTCCGATGGCATCAGGTCGCCTACTGCCTGCAAGTCAACCAGTGACAACAATTCGTCTACACGGGCCTGGATGGCATCTTCATCAAGACGCTCGCCATGGGCCACGCGTTCCCGCAACGGATAGGCAACGTTCTCCCCAGCCGTCAATGAATCAAACAGCGCCCCAGATTGAAAAACCATTGTGACGCAACGGCGCACGGCAAAAAGTTCCGCCTCCGCCATTGCTGATACTTCCCTGCCGGAAACGAACACGCGGCCGGCGTCCGGTTGCAAGAAACCGAGGATGTGCTTAAGGGTGACGCTCTTGCCTACGCCGCTGCGGCCCAGCACCACAACCATTTCACCGCGCATGACCTCGAAGCTTACATCAACCAGCACAGGAAGTTCGTCAAACGCCTTATAGACGTTCTGAAACTCGATGTAGGGCCGGCCGGAATCTTCCTTCTCATCACACGCACGTATCATGTCGCATCCCGATTCATTACGTTTCGTCCAATTAAGATCCCAACGCCATTGTGACCAAATCTGTTTTCCGTCAGCCCGAAGCCGCCGCGAAAGGCTCAAGCCTCTTCCTGGCGTATTCGTACTCTTCCAGAGTATTCATATTATCGAAAACAGAAGGCGTGAAGCCAGCGCCCGCAACTTCCCGCCACGGAATTGCATCGCAGTGGACCATAGAAAAGAAACCGCTGATCTTGTTTGCTCCCAGGTCGAGTCTGGTTCGCACGGCATAGAGCGCCCGGCGGCGATACACGGCGCACAACGGCTGGGGCCGTCCGTCTCGCGAACAGGGAACGGTCACATCGCTTCCGGAATTCAGTGCGCGCGCTGCAAGGTAAGCAAGCATTCTGCCATTGACAAAAGGCAAGTCGCACCCAAGGACCATGTTGAATTCCGTCCGGGATTTGAGGAGTGCGGTATAAATACCGGCCAACGGCCCGCGCCCGGGAACCTCATCTGGAACCACAGGCACGTCGAAACAATCCAGGTAGTCTGCAGCACCGCCCACCACAACTACGCGGTGCGCCACGGTGCGCAGCAGGCGAATTTGGCGTTGCAGCATTTTCTCACCGTCAATCAACAGAGATGTTTTGGGCCGCCCCATTCGCTGGCTTGTCCCGCCCACAAGCACAAAACCCGTCAGATAATTAGTCCATCTGGACGGTGATCGTTTCTGGAAATTCAAGCTCATTTCACTATCCTGCCTACCTGTCTCAATTTCATAGTTTACTCAAAACACAGGACATCTCCAATGATCAACCCAAACATGGCCGCTTCCGCGGAAGTTGCTGTATATCACAGAAAATACAGCGGGACTACAAAAAGTAGTTGCGATTATAGATCGGTGTGGTAAATTCGGGCAGTATGGCCAGCGGGAATTCGTTTGTCAAAACCACTATGGAGCGTCTGAACCTTGCGCCTTGGCGCAAGCGCCTGATCATCATCGCTGCGTCCGTCATTGCCATTGAAGGATCGGTCCTTGCCGCAATCGTTCACAAACGGCACGTGGCGGAGAAGGCTCTTGCCACCGAGGCTTCACTGGCGGCAAAGGACGCGAAGACAATTGCCTCGAAGCGAGAAGTCCGATCAGTAGCAGTCCTTCCTCCCAGGAAAACCTTCAGCGATTTTCTCTCTGATCAGGGACTGGAAGCTAACACCATCCAGAAGGTCGTGCAGGACACACGCCCGGTCTACGATCTGGCGAGGGTCCGGGCAGGCAACCAGGTCACGATGGTCACATCAGCGCAGGGCGGGTTGAAAGAGATCGGCTACGAAATTGATCCCGAGCACATGCTCTGGATCAGGAACCAATCGCCCGGGTTCGATGCCAGCGTCAAGGAAATCCCCTTCGTCACCAAGGTGGCTGCCGTCTCAGGAACCGTGCACAGTTCGCTTTTCAACGCAATTGAAGAACAGGGCGAGCAGGATCAACTCACGCTCAACTTCGCCGACATTTTTGCCTGGGATTTTGACTTCAACACCGATACCCAGAACGGCGACCACTTTGAAGTCGTCGTTCAAAAGAAGTATCTGAACGGCCAGTTTGCCGGTTACGGGAAAATTCTGGCGGCGGAATACGACAGCGGAAAGCAGCATTACCAGGCTGTGCTGTTTCGCGACCCTTCCGGGCAGAAGGCCTATTATGCACCGGACGGCAAGGCGGTCAAGAAAGCCTTCTTAAGATCTCCACTGCCTTTTGCTGCACCCATCACTTCGCGGTTCAGTTATCACCGGTTCCATCCCATCCTCAAGATATACCGGCCTCATCTCGGCATAGACTACGGAGCACCGATGGGAAGCAAGGTGCAGGCCGTCGGCGACGGCACGGTGATCTTTGCCGGCTGGGACGGTGGCGGCGGAAGAGAGGTGAAGCTGCGGCACGCCATGGGGTATGAGACTTTCTACCTTCACCTTTCGCGCATTCTGGTGCACCGCGGCGAGCATGTTCACCAGGGGCAGATCATTGCGCTAACCGGCAAGTCTGGGCTCGCCACAGGTCCCCACCTCGATTTCCGGATCGAGTTTCATGGGCAGTTCAGAAATTTCCTCGCACTCAAACTTCCACCCGCCCAATCAGTCGCAAAGAAAGACTGGCCGGAGTTCGAAAAGGTACGCAGCCAAATGCTCGACGAACTCGCGAGCCTGCGCAACCGCCACACGGGAGTGGAACAGGCATCGCTTCGCTCGCCAGGGCCAGATCAGAAGACCCACCGTTAATCAGAGTTTTCTGCGTGGCGCAATTTCGTAGTAAACCCGCCTGCAAATGGAAGCCGGCTTAGCTTAGTGCGTCATTCGTGGGATTCGGTACGCTCCAGGCCGGTCAGTCGATAGTCGGGGCCTGCCGTGAAGGTCGGGTGATAGACGTTTATCTCGCCGTCGCGGAGTCTCAGGATGAAGATATGGCCATCAGGTCCAACATTCGCGCGTGCCGGGACCTCAAAAATCCGGTCGTCGATAAATTCCGGCCACGCATTCTGAATGCGCTCGCGGAAAAGATCGAGGCTCGGCTTCTTGGTCTTTAGAAACTGCGCGGGTTCAATCAGAGAGTAAGCGGCCTTGAAGTCATGCAGGTGCAGCGCTGAGATGAAGCTGTAGAGAACGTAGTCGCGGTTATGGGAATATTCGGTCCGCAACGGAACGTAGGAGTCGTTTTTCCAGACATAGGCCGTAGCCGCCTGAAACCCGCGCCCGCTCTCATTGGATGAAGACGGAAACATCAGCAATCCAGGATCGGCCCGGCCGGTTGCAATCATAACGGGGACGTTCCCCGCCCCTGCTTTTTCAAACTGGATCGAACCGTAGTTATAGCCTGAATACGAAGTCTGGTCAGAGCGGCCGTCCCAAACGAGGGTTGCGTGGTGATTCTGAAAGCGGAAAATTACGGGATACGGAACCGCCGTCATCCCTCGATAGACAACCACGGCGAACAATTGCGCCGCGTCGACTGATTCCGGCAAGACTTGGAGCGTAAGGGCGCCGCCTGCAACCGTCAGGTAAGACGCCTGCCAACCCTTTCCATCCCAGGAAAGTAAGTAAAGCACCGGGCTGACTCCTGCCGTTGCGTTCTGCCCCGGGCCCACAGGCATCCATTTGACAACGACGACAGGCGCCCCTGCGCTACCAAGGCCATTGATTGCCTCCATGCCGATGCTGGAACCGTCAAATGCCTGATGACCGATCTGCGACGGGTCGAAACCCAGAGTTCGTCCCAATGTCTGAAGGTCCTGCGAGCGGATGCCGCCGACGGCTGTCTGGATCGCATCAAGCCCCGGCCCTGATTCCGCGGGCCCGATTCCCTCGTTTGTCCCCTTTTCCGCGGTCGCATGAATTTGCGGGGCCAATGGCATGGTCACGATGGAGACTGCCAAAAATTCTGGACAGCACCGAGGCTGCCCGCCGGAAGAAAACAGCAGTGGAGCGCCAGTTATGAGCACCGACACGGCCTGGGCCGCCAGCATCAAGGCACCCAGCCATTTTCCTGGTCGAATGTTGCGGGGGGAAGAGATCAGAGGTCGCAAATCAACATCATCGGAATATGGCAATTGGGATGTTCCTTCCTTCAAATCACTCATTATAGCCTGCTGCATTGAAGGCACCAAGCTCAGCCGCTGCCGTGGCTATGTGCTTGACACAGGAGCCCTCGAAATAGTAAATTAGCACTCTTGGAGTGAGAGTGCCAATTAAGGCAGTGCACGTACTCATCCAGTGCAAGTTGTCTGTTTTCAATAATAAATCAAAGACGGGTTCAGCCTGTCGCCAGCTTAATTAATGTTTCAGGAAATCAGGCTGGCGAATGATGGCTGCCCGAAACAAAGGTAAACAAGGAAAGGAGAATCTACACGATGAAGTTAAGGCCGTTGCAAGATCGGATTTTGATCAAACGCATCGAAGAGAAGGAAACCGTGAAGGGTGGAATCATTATTCCCGACACGGCGAAAGAAAAACCCCAGGAAGGCGAAGTTGTTGCCGTCGGCAATGGAAAGAAAACCGATGACGGCAAAGTGATTCCGCTCGACGTAAAGGCGGGCGATCGCGTCCTGTTCGGGAAATACTCCGGCAACGATATCAAGATCGACAACGAAGAATACCTGATTCTCCGTGAAGACGAGATTCTGGGCGTTCTTGAAAGCGCGAAATCCGCCGCGGGCAAGAAGTAAGCAATTCCCTGCTGCGTGAACTGATACTGGAAATCTTAAGACTCCGCCAACAGGCCTGAAATGCCGGGCGGACGCAAAAAATTTGGAGGAATTTAAAAAGATGGCAAATGCAAAGCAGATTGTACATGGAGCGGAGAGCCGCCAGGCGATTCTCCGCGGCGTCAACAAACTGGCTGACGTTGTGAAGGTCACGCTGGGCCCGAAGGGGCGCAACGTGGTCCTCGACAAGAAGTTTGGTTCCCCAACCATCACCAA